>JAGVEK010000439.1 GCA_020058315.1 Candidatus Zixiibacteriota bacterium | reverse complement strand
CAGTTCATGAATCGACGCCAGTTTCCCAGTGATCTCATCGGTTATGCCGTCAGCAAAGTACTCCTGATCGGGCGTTCCTAGATTCTCGAACGGCAACACCGCGAGCATCTTGCGCTCGGATGTCTTTCCCGCTCCGGCAGACAGGAAGTGACGGGTTACCAGCGCCGCGACAGCCAGAATGGCAACCCCAAGGACGATGGCTGCCGTAATTGTGCGCTTCCGCGCTCGCGGACGAGGTGGCGGGAACCCTCGGCCAAAGGAAGTCTGTACCCGTTGAAGCGCACGCAGGTCAGCAGCCATATCGGCCACTGATGGGTAGCGTTCAGCGGGAGACTTGGCCAGCGACTTGGCGATGATGCGCTCCAACTCGGTCGGCACGCCCGCCTTGAACCGCGACATCGGCTCTGCGGCCTCGTTAATGATGGCATAGGTGATCGCTGCTTCGTGAGCGCCTTGGAACGGTGTCCGCCCGGTAATCAACTCATAGAGGACCGCTCCGAATGAGAAGATGTCTGAGCGAGCATCGATGTCCTGCCCCGTTGCCTGCTCGGGAGACATGTAGGCGACGGTGCCGAGGGTCGATCCGGTCTTCGTGAGTTTGTCCGTGCCTCGGACCTTGGCCAGCCCAAAGTCGACGAGGCGCGGAATTCCGTCCCTGTCGACTAGGATGTTGGCCGGCTTGAGATCGCGGTGGATGACACCGGCAGAATGGGCCTTTTGCAGTCCATCGGCCACGGCAGTGGCGAGATCGAGAATCTGCGGGATGGTGCGGTGCTCCTCCCGTGACGATTCCGTGAGGGGTCTTCCCTCAACGTATTCCATAACGATAAAGTCGCGGCCCTCATGGTGCTCGACCGAGTAGATTGTCAGGATGTTGTTGTGGCGGAGCCGGGAGGCGGCTTTTGCTTCGCGAATGAGTCGTTCGCGCGCCTCGGGGTCTTTCTGGAGCGATTCCGGCAGGAACTTCAGAGCCACTTGGCGATCCAGAGACGTGTCGGTCGCCAGGTAGACTTCCCCCATGCCGCCGGATCCCAGCTTGGCGGTAATCCTGTAATGGCTGATGGTCTGGCCGATCACTTCGTTCGCAGCTCCGCGTTCCAATTCAGGACGACGTTGATCGTTGAGGTCTGGCCCGCGTCGCCGGTGATGATGACGAATCGCTGACCGTCAGCCGTCACGTCATAGGGTGAAATCGTAGATGCCGGGATCGGATTCATCAGTTGAAAGAGCGGTCGCGGCCGACCCGCCTCGAAGGACGATCCGGTGCCGTTGACGTTGACCACCATCAGCATGTTCTTCTCGCTAAGGTAGAACAGCTCGCGGCCATCATGGCGCCAGCACGGATAATCGCCGGCTTCTGTGGAGATCTGCCACTTGCCCCCAGCGCCGGCAAGGGGGCGAACGTAGACTTCTCCGCGTCCCGTTTCGTCCGAATAGTAGGCGAGCCAGCGACCGTCCGGGGAGAAGCGCGCATCGTCCTCACTGAATGCTGTCTGCTGGAACGGTATGGGATCAGAGGCCGCCTTCGCGCCTCCCTCGGCGAGGGGAAGAACCCATAGATCATCCCCGGTGCCTCTGGTTTGGGGGGCGAGAAACACGAGATGCCTCCCGTCTGGGGCGCAGTCTGTTGGATACTTGTCCCGGTCGGACGTTAGAAGGAGCTGTTCCTCCCCCGCTCCACTGGATGGCTTGCAATAAAGATCTCTTTTCGACCCGCCGCGACTGGAACTGAAGTAGATATGACTCCCGTCGGGAGACCACACTGGATAATCATCACCGCCGGGGGCAAACGTCAGGCGCGTCTTGACATCGCGGTTCAAGTCATACACCGACACGTCACTGTTGTTGGCCGAGACATCCGCCGTCAGATCGACCGCGAGAAATCGCCCGTCGGGGGAGAGCATGCAGTTCCGGTACCGTCCCGGTTCACCAATAGTGTCGGTCCTGCGGCCACTGCGATCGAACCAGATCAGGTGGTATCCGGCACCCCCGTCTCCCGCCTGGTAGGCCAGCGTACCGTTCTCGGCAACACTGAAATCGGCATTGCTGTAATCTGCGTTGAAGAAGACTCCCTCGGCCACCGGAGCGGGGTCGCCAACCGGTTCGGCCTTGCCCGCGTCGAATCGCTGCGCCATCAGCGTCCTCTCCCGCAGGAAGATGATGTGACCGTTAGCGTAGCCGGCATTTGAGACACTCCGCATCAACGCGCGATTCACGCTGCCGTCCAAAGACCCGACCCACAGCCAAGAATTGCTGTCGATGGTAACGGATCCAGTCCGCACGAGATAGAGAAACCTGTTTCCGTCAGGGAGAAAATGCGGCCAGCGATGTGTCCACTGATTCTGGAGTGAATCAGTGCGCGTAGTAGCGACCGGGATACCACCGGACGCGCTGACTCGCGAGAGGCCGCCGAGCCAATTCGGCGCGAAGACAATGACTCCTTCACGGTTCCAGGTACCACCCCGCCCGGCGGGTGCATCGCACAGCGTCAGCGGCGGTCCCCCGGTCACGTCAATCTTCTTGAGCTTCCCGGTGGCAAAGAAGCCAATCTGCCGACTGTCGGGCGCCCAGAACGGATAGAATCCACCGTCGGTGCCGGACAGACGCTCGGCGGTCAGAGCATTAAGCGGACGCAGCCAGAGATGGCTCGTCCCGGTTGAGTCAGCCGCGACGAATACCAGCCGCTGGCCGTCCGGTGAGAGTGCGATCTTGCCGCCGCCCGGCCCGCTAAGACTCATCCCCGGCGGGGCCGCGATGGTGAAGCGCAGCGCGTGGACGACCGACGAGACGGGACTCCTTTGCCAGAAGAAAAGGAATGCTGACGCTGTCACGACGGCAGCAACCGCTGCAACGATCGCGAACCATTTGAAGCGTCCAACGCCACCCCCACTTGTAATTGTTGCACCACTCGCCGCAAGACCTTCACGGACGGAGAGGGACGGCCGCACCGTGGATACACGGGATTGGTGCTTGCGGCCCGAATCGATCTTGAAGCGCCGCAAGTCTCGGGAGATCTCCCGCGCCGATTGACAGCGCTCGTTCGGGTTCTTCTGCAAACAGTCGAGGATGAGGCGGTCCAGTTCCGGCTCGATGTCATCCCGGATCGCCGATAAAGGCTGCGGATCGACGTTCAGGATCTCGTACATGATGGCAGTCTCGTGAGCCCCTTTGAAGGGCAACTGCCCGGCGATCAACTCATAGAGGACGACTCCTACGGAAAACAGATCAGTGCGATGATCCGTCTCCAACCCTTGGACCTGTTCGGGGGACATGTACCCGACCGTGCCGACGGTGCTGCCTTCCTTGGTCAGACGCGATGCGCCCCGGAGCTTGGCCAGACCGAAGTCCATGATCTGCACGATACCGTCCTTGCGCATCATGAGATTTTCGGTCTTGATGTCGCGATGGACAATCCCCTTCTCATGCGCCGCCGCCAAACCGTCGGCCACCTGGATCCCGATCTCCACCACCTGCTTGAGGGTAAACGGCTGTGTCCGGTCCCGCAGTGTCTGTCCCTCAACGTACTCCATGACGATGAACATCTGGCTGTCGACTTCCTGGAGGTCATAGATCGTGCAGATGTTCGGATGGTTGAGAGCGGAGGCGGCACGGGCTTCCTGCAGGAACCGGGCCTTGGCGTCCGGCTGGGAGGACATCTGCCGGGGCAGGAACTTCAGTGCGACTTTGCGATCGAGCTTGGAGTCGACCGCCAGATACACCTCGCCCATTCCGCCTTCGCCGAGCTTGGCGGTGATCTTGTAATGGGAGATCGTCTGGCCGATCATGCAACCACACCCTCGCCAATACTGCTCCGAATCAAAAGATAGCAATGACCTGCCCCGCCTACAAGGCGGGTTTTACGCATTTGGCCTTGAGTCCGGGCTGTGTTTGGCCCTGATTGCAGTCCTTGTCCGGACGCAGGAGCCCAGCCTGCCGGGCTGGCGGCCGGATTGGACAGCAGGGGGAGACCAAATGTGGCGTCCCGCAGCAAACGGACTTACGATCCCGGCTTTCGCTCGGCGACCGGACCGGACCAAAAGGGGCTGTCCCATCTGCCGATACTAACCCAGTGGCCGCTTTTGGTCACGTGGGAGTGAAAAACGGCAGAACAATCTCTCGCGGCGCGCGCGAGAACCGTGCCAGGCAGCGAGGATCCAGAGAAGAATCATGACGGTGAAGACTGAATTGCCAGAGATACAAACCGGGCCGAACCCATCTGAGGCGGCAGAGGTTCACCACAAAATGACGGGTATGACTAAAGACGATGTCTATCTATTCAATGAAGGAACTCACTACCATCTCTTCGACAAGCTTGGCGCCCACCTGGAGACGGTCGAGGGCGTGAAGGGAACCCGTTTCGCAGTCTGGGCACCGGACGCCGAGCGTGTGTGTGTCATGGGAGACTTCAATGGCTGGAACCGCACCAGCCATCCCCTCCATCCCCGCGAAAGCTCGGGAATCTGGGAGGGCTTCATTCCGGGGATGGGTCATGGTTCGAACTACAAATATCACGTTGTCTCGCGGTACAACGGATACCGGGTGGAGAAGGCCGATCCGGTGGCGTTCTTCTACGAGAACCCGCCGAAGACGGCGTCGGTTGTCTGGGATCTCGAATACACTTGGGGCGATGCGGAGTGGATGGCGTCACGCCGCAGCCGCAACGCGCTGGACGCGCCAATCGCCATTTACGAGATGCATTTGGGATCGTGGATGCGGGTGCCGGACCAGGGTAACCGGTGGCTCACCTATCGCGAACTGGCCCCCAAGCTTGCCACCCATATCAAGAATCTCGGATTTACCCACGTGGAATTCCTGCCGGTCATGGAACATCCCTTCTACGGTTCATGGGGATACCAGACCACAGGGTACTTCGCTCCGACCAGCCGCTACGGCACGCCACAAGACTTCATGTTCCTGGTTGATTATCTGCACCAGCAGGGCATTGGCGTCATCCTCGACTGGGTGCCGTCGCATTTTCCCAAGGACCAGCATGCGCTCGGGTACTTCGACGGAACCCACCTGTTCGAGCACGCCGACGACAGAATGGGTTTACATCCCGACTGGGACAGTTCGATCTTCAATTACGGACGCAACGAAGTGCGTTCGTTCCTCCTGTCCAGTGCCTTGTTCTGGCTGGAATTGTACCACGCCGACGGGCTGCGCGTCGATGCTGTCGCATCCATGCTCTATTTGGACTACTCACGCCAGCCCGGCGAATGGATCCCCAACAAGTACGGCGGGCGTGAGAACCTGGAGGCGATCACGTTTCTGCGTGAGTTCAACGAGGAGATCTACCGCCGTCATCCCGATGTCCAGACGATTGCGGAGGAGTCCACCGACTGGCCGATGGTGTCACGTCCCACTTATGTCGGCGGCCTGGGGTTTGGATTGAAATGGGACATGGGATGGATGCATGACACGCTGGTTTACATTGCGAAGGACGCGGTGCACCGGAAATACCATCACAACGAACTCACCTTTCGGATGCTCTACGCCTTCTACGAGAATTTCGCGCTGCCGCTTTCGCACGATGAAGTCGTTCACGGCAAGGGCTCGCTGCTCGGGAGAATGCCGGGCGATGACTGGCAGAAATTCGCCAATCTGCGCCTGCTTTACGGATACATGTATGCGCAGTCCGGCAAGAAACTGCTTTTCATGGGTTGCGAATTTGGCCAGTGGCAGGAGTGGTATCATGAGGTCTCCCTCGACTGGCACCTGCTGCAACACGCTCCTCACGCCGGGTTGCAGAAATGGGTCACGGATTTGAACCACACCTATCGTGGCGAGCCTGCGCTTCACGAGCTGGATACCGATCCGGGCGGATTCGAATGGATCGATTGCAGCGATTCCCAGCAGAGCACGTTGGCATTGCTGCGGAAAGGCAGATCGACCGATGGATTGGTCCTCGTGGCCGCCAATTTCACTCCCGTGCCTCGGACAGGATTCCGGGTGGGAGTCCCTCGCGAAGGGTACTGGCGGGAAATCCTCAACAGCGACGCAGCCGAATACGGAGGCAGCGGCATGGGAAACGGGGGAGGGGCCGAAGCACAGCCAGTCCCCTGGCACGGCCGCCCATATTCAATCGAACTAACTCTGCCCCCGCTCGCCGTCGTCTGGCTCCGGAGCCCCGCCGAATAACCGGCGGCGTGGGATGGCTCCGCGCGCGGCCGCGACTCGTGCAGGGATCATTAGAACATCTTCAAAGGTGTCATCGCGATGGACCGCTACATCTGCATTCACGGCCACTTCTACCAGCCGCCGCGTGAGAATCCCTGGCTTGAAGCAATTGAACTTCAGGATTCAGCCTATCCGTACCACGACTGGAACGAACGGATCGATAGCGAATGCTACAGCCCCAATGCCGCGTCGCGCATTCTCGATCAGGCCGGGCAGATCGTCCGCATTGTCAGCAATTATGAGAAAATCAGCTTCGATTTCGGGCCGACACTTCTCAGTTGGATGGAGGAGAAAGCGCCCGAAACCTACCAGGCCATTCTCGAAGCCGACTTTGAGAGCCTGAAGACATTCTCCGGCCACGGCTCGGCCATCGCCCAAGCCTACAACCACACGATCCTCCCGCTGGCGAATCGGCGCGACAAGATCACGCAGATTGCCTGGGGAATCAGTGATTTCGAACATCGCTTCCGCCGCCGCCCGGAGGGAATCTGGCTGCCCGAAACCGCCGTCGACATCGAGTCCCTTGAAATCGCCTCCGAGCACGGAATCCGATTCACCATTCTCGCGCCCCATCAGGCACGGCGGGTGCGAAAAATCGGCGAGCGGAACTGGCGTGACGTGAGCGGAAGCAGCATCGATCCGACCATCGCATACACGCTGCGTCTTCCGTCCCAAAGAGAAATGGCGATCTTTTTCTACGATGGCCCGACTTCACGTGCAGTTGCGTTCGAACATCTGCTCGACAACGGAGTGTTTTTCGCGGGCCGGATCGTTAGCGGCTTGTCACCCGAACGCTCCGGTCCGCGGATCGCGCACATCGCCACGGACGGAGAGACCTACGGCCATCATCACCGCTTCGGCGACATGGCGCTTGCCTTTGCCCTCCAGCACATCGAAACCAGCCAGCTCGCGCAGATCACAAACTACGGCGAGTTTCTTGAGAGGCATCCACCGGCGTTCGAAGTGGAAATCGCGGAAAACACCTCATGGAGCTGCGCCCATGGAGTGGAACGCTGGCGCGGCAACTGCGGCTGCAATAGCGGCGCTCACGCCAGGTGGAACCAGTCCTGGCGAGGACCCTTGCGACAGTCCCTGGACTGGCTGCGCGATACGATCGCGCCGCTTTATGAGAGCGGAGCTCAAGACTTGCTGCGCAGTCCATGGCTGGCACGAAACGACTATATCGACGTCGTGCTTGATCGTTCGAATGACAGTATCGAACGGTTCTTTGCCAGGCATGCCACTCGTGCCTTGAACCCGGTCGAAATGACCACCGCATTGAAGCTGCTCGAAGTGCAGCGCAACGCGATGCTGATGTACACAAGCTGCGGCTGGTTCTTTGATGACATATCCGGAATTGAGACCGTGCAAATTCTCCAGTACGCCGGACGGGCCATTCAGATCGCCGAACATCTGTCCGGCGAAAAACTGGAACCCCAATTCCTCGCGATGCTGGAGAACGCCAGGAGCAATGTCACGGTATACCGCGACGGACGCCACATATGGGAACGCTCTGTGCGCCCCGCTATGGTGAATCTGGAAAAGGTCGGTGCCCATTATGCCGTGAGTTCCCTGTTCGAGAACGGAAAGCATCTGGAGCGAATCGGATGCTATTCGCTTGAACGGCTGGATTCAATCGAGCGTCAGGCCGGTCGCACCCGCATGGCCATGGGCCGGGTGCGCGTGACCTGCAGCTTGACACGTGATTCAGCCGTCCTCGGATTCAACGTGATTCACTTCGGGGGCCACAATATCGCCGGCGGGGTCATGACAAACCCGGAAGCAGAGTCCTTTGAGAGGATCGCCCAGGAGATGCGCGAAGCGTTCGGCACGGGGGATTTCCCCCAGTTGTTGCGTTTGCTCGACCGCCATTTTGGTCAGTCGGTTTACTCCCTCAGATCACTCTTCCGCGACGAACAGAGGCGAATCCTCGGCATCATTCTGGAGAACACGCTGGCTGAAGCCGAAACAGTCTACCGGGAACTCTACCGGGATCACGCTCCGCTGATGCAACTTGTGCGTGAAATGGGAATTCCTCTCCCCAAGGCATTCCATACCGCGGCAGAGTTCGTCTTGAACACTGATATTCGGCGCGCCCTCGAATCGGTGAACGTCGATCTCAATCTCATCGATCAGAAACTGAGCGAGGCGCGTGCTGCCGGGATCGCATTTGATGCACCAGGACTTGCATTCGCGTTCAAGAGAGTACTCGAACGAATGATGGAGGAGCTCTTCGAGAATCCTCCGGATTTACCCACCCTGGAGAAACTGGCACGTGCAGCGGCACTGGCTCGCTCTTTGCAGATCAACCTCGATCTGCAGAAGGTGCAAAACACATTCTGGGAATTGCGTCAGTGGGCTTATCCCGACATCAGGCAGAGGAGCGATGCGGGGGATGCGGATGCCCGAAAGTGGGCCGGACTATTCCTGACGTGCGGCAAGGCACTGGGAGTAAGCGTCGATTGAGCACAGATCTTCCGGTCCAGACCCGGCGGGTCTGAACAGCCGGCGCGATGCACCTGATGTCGGGACGACCTTCATCCTGCATCATTCACCCGAATCTGATTCTTGCTCTCCTTGCGCACTCTTCGGCGCATCACCGGGCAGGCCAAATGGATACTGTCCATGGGCCGACAACAGTCGCAGGCTCTCGTCGATCCAGGAAATCACCGAATCGCGCTCCGCATCCGTCGGGTTGGCGTTCCAATGAATCAGACGGTAATCCCAAGGCGGCATGTCGTGGTCCACCAGTTCGCCCCGGATTCTCGCCAGATCGTCGGCCGGACGCCCTTTGATGCTGAAGGGGACACCCTTCGACATGTCCAGCCGCTTGCGCGCCACGCGGATGTCTTTGTCTATCAATTGCTTGACGCCCAGGATAGCGTGGTACCACGGGTAGTGCGTTTGGTCACTGTGGCAGTCGAAACACCCCTTGCGCAAGATCGGTTCCAACTTCACAAAACCCGCTTGAATGCTCGCGTAGATCGAACTCCAGTCGGTCGTTGCCCCACTGTCTGCCTGCACACTGGGAGCTGCGGTCAATCTTGGGGCAGGATCTGCTGGAGCGCCTCTCGCCGCCAACACGAGCACCACGAACGGGAGGAATGCCAGCAAGGGGGCCTGAAGCACATGCCGGTTGGATCGCAAGCTTGGAAGTGAGATAGCAGCACGAAAACGCAGCCGGATTCGATCAGAAGTCAGTCTCTTCATTAGGCTTGAAGATAGCACGCACCGGCTTCCCTTGTCCTCTTGATTCATAACACATTGTCCTTTTTGGCTTTACGTGGTCCACCGCGACCCGTT
>JAGVEK010000395.1 GCA_020058315.1 Candidatus Zixiibacteriota bacterium | reverse complement strand
GGGTTCCTATGATCCTGCCGGCGCCGCGCGCAACCCGCTGGAAATCCTCGAGAGTCTCGCCCATCAATGTGTCAGCCACGCTCAGTCGGACCACAATGAATTTCGCTTGGGTGGAACACCTTGGACTCCATCACGGGCCGACCGCGCCGCGGTCGATGATCTTCAGGAGGCCATCGATTTCTGCCGGGTGCGGCTCGGAGCATCACGCCTCGTTCTTCTCGAGGTAACCGCCGAGGGAAAGCGCGCAGGTCGCGCTCTGGTCCTATCTGGTGCGGACGATAGCTTTGCCGTGCGCCTCGCTTCATTCGCGGCAGGAACATATCACCAGTTCCTGCCCTGCGACTCGCCCCGAATCTACTGGTCGGTGGCGCAAACTCCCGAACTGGCGGCATACCTGCGGGATGATGCCGGTCGTGTGCCGCTTTCCGTCCTCACCGTTCCAGTCGAACTCGGCCCCGGTGCTGTCGGGATTCTCTACGCCGACATCCTCCTTCAGCCGGATTCAGCCGCCAAGGGATTCACGCCCCGCAATCTCGACTTCGCGGTCGCGTTCGCCGAAGTTGTCGCCTGGCAATCCACACGCCTCCGGTCCGAGCGGCTATTCCAAGACGTCAAGCGCCTCCGCGACCAAGTCGGCCGTATCTGCGAATTCCCCAGTATCCTGACTCAGAATGACACATTCCGTCAGGTTCTCTCACGGGTGCGGCTGATTGTCGATGCCGATGTCGCGGTACTCCTTCAGGGTGAGACCGGCACCGGCAAAGATCTCCTCGCCAAAGCGGTTCATTACTCGAGCAGCAGGCGCGAAGCGCGTTTCGTTTCGGTCAATTGTGCCGCCCTGCCTGAGTCTTTGCTGGAAAGCGAATTGTTTGGCGCCCGGCGGGGAGCTTATACGGGCGCCGATCGCGACAAAATCGGGTTGTTCGAAGAAGCAGATGGTGGAACGTTCTTCCTCGATGAAATAGGCGAAATGCCGCTCTCGATCCAGGCCAAGCTGCTCCGTCTTTTGGAGTCGAAGGAGTTGACCCGTCTGGGAGATACCAAACCCCGGCCCGTCAACGTCCGCGTGTTATCGGCGACCAACCGGGATCTGACCCAGGAGGTTGAGCGCGGTGCTTTCCGTCGTGATCTGTTCTATCGTCTGTCGGCATTGACATTCACACTCCCGCCTCTTCGCGAGCGTCCCGAAGATGTCCCACTGCTGATCGACCACTTCCTTTCCCGGATTGGCGAGGAAACAGGTCATACCGTGCGCCTGGCGCCGGAGACCATTCGTGTCATGTCCGCCTATCGCTGGCCGGGTAATGTCCGTGAACTCGATAACGAAGTCCGCAAGATGGTGCTGCTGTCCCCGGGGGACGATGTCCTGACGCCGGATCGCCTGTCCCGGAAGTTCTTTGACAGTGACTGCCTCGCCGAAATTATCCAGACAGAGACAATCCCGCAGCATTTCCGGCTCTACGACCAGATCGCGCAGATCGAGCAACGCTATATCCTGCGGGCTCTGGCCGAGGCGAGTGGCGTCAAGAAGCACGCGGCCGACAAACTCGGGATCCCGGAATCCACATTGCGTTTGAAGATCCGGCAGTACAACCTCGACGCCGACTGACCGCCCCCCATTTCCCCATTCTGTCAAAATCCGGTTTCTGTAGTCCCACTCAGGCGTCCAAATCCTGTTGCGCCGCCGCTCAAGATTATCTTCTGCCTGGACTGTGTAGAGTGAGAACCGTCGTGGCCGAGACCTGGGACCACATTCCTCCAATCGTCGCCGATGCCGCCACGCAGATGGCGATCGATGCTGAATTGGCAGATCTCTGCAACCGGCCGGGTCGTCGGGCATTCCTGCGTTTCTATTCCATGTCACCGCCCGCCGTTACCATCGGCCGCAATCAGCGATGGAGGACCGTCGTCGATCCGGATAGGTGCCGGCAAAACGGCTGGGACTGGGTCCGTCGGCCGACGGGCGGCGGAGCCTTGCTTCACCATCGGGAACTCAATTACGCCGTCGCTGCCTCTCACGAAATGTTTGTCTTCCTCCCGGGGGAGGCGCGTTCATCGATCTTCCATCGCGTCGCTCAGGGTCTGGCGGCGGGGCTGGTCCGCGCAGGTTTCCATCCCACGCTGAATAACGTCCGAAAGAACCGGGCCGTCGGCCGGCCAGCGTCTGCCCATGGTCTTTGCGGGGCTGCTCTCACACGTTTTGAAATCTCCATCGACGGACTGAAAGCCGTTGCAGCGGCTCAATGGAACCTGTCCAGAGCCTCGCTTCAGCATGGCACCATCTACCTGCAGGCTCCCGGTGCAGACGATCGCTTCTGGCCGGACTGCGCGGATCCAACGTCCATCCGCCAGGAATGGTGGGCCTGCCATGACCGGCTCCCTTTCCCGCACGATCCAAGGCTTGCCCTGGCGAATGCCCTAATGGCTGGTCTGGCGGAAGAGCTCAATCTCGCATGGCACCCGAATTCACATGACTGGGTGCGATCCTCCGAAATCGCCGCACGAAAAGAACAATGGCTGACCGGGCGCTGGCACGAAAAACGATAAAAACCCCGCGGCGAGGGAATAGATGTCCCGCCCGCGTGTAGTAGCGTGTGGATGCGTCCGCTACCCAGGGTGGTTCTGGGCGGCGCATCGATTGGGAGGTATCCGGGAGTTGGTTAAGACAGAATCGGGGCTTTTTGCTTGACTTGACAGTGCCGGTCTGTGAATCATTGTCGGATGTGGGCTTTTTGGATAGGCCCTCACATGGAAAACGTGGTTTTGATGCGACTGGAACCCTTCCCATCGGCATGATTCGTCGGCTCCTGGAACCAGCCGGTCTTATCCCGGGCCAGGCAATGGAGGCTTTGGCAATGTCACCAAGCGCAAGAGTCTACTGCAGAAGGATTTGGCTGACCTTATCGCTCGGTCTTCTCCTTGCCACACCAGCGCTCGCTGCCGTCACCGGCAAAATCGCTGGCGTGGTCATTGACAAGAAAACCAAGGAACCGATCATTGGCGCCGCCGTCCAGCTTTCCGGCACCAAGATCGGTGTCCTGACCGACTTGGATGGCAAATTCCAGATCATGCCAGTCCCTGCCGGGGCACAGGTCATCGAAGTCAAGATCGTCGGATACACAGGCGTGATCACTCAGGATGTTCTGGTCAGGCCCGATCAGACTACAACTCTGAACGTCGAGCTCGAGCCCAGCTTGATTGAATTGCAGCCGATCATTGTCACCCGTGAGCGGCAGATGATTCAGATGGATGAGGCCACCACCAAGCGCGATGTCACCGCCGAGAAAATCAAGAGCATGCCGGTCACTAACGTGGCCGACATCCTCAAGTCTCAGGTCGGTGTCACCGTCCGCAACGACCGCTTCCACATCCGTGGCGGCCGCTCCGAAGAAGTCCTCTACATGGTTGACGGCGTATCCATGAAAGATCCGCTTGGCGGACGCGGCGCGACCGAATCGCTGAACCTGTCCGGAACGGAAATCGAGAACATCTCCATCATCAAAGGCGGATGGTCAGCCGAGTACGGCGAAGCCACTTCGGGCATCATCAACGTTGCCACGAAGGAGGGTGATCGGACTGTCACCCGTGGCCACATCGAGTACTTCACCGACGATTTCGGATCGCCCAAGCTCAACACATACTCTTTCAAGTTCAACCGCCTCGAGTTCAACCTCGGCGGCCCCGAGCCGCTCATCACCAAGAAGCTCCTGCCTGCCTTGGGCTTGGAGAAAGCGGCCGACAAGGTGAGCTACTTCGTCAGCATGGATTTCAACCGGACGAATACCTACGCGTCGCTCGACAAATACGCCTCACCACTCCTGCCGATGAGGACCCGCCAGACGAAGTTCCTAGGGATCAAAGTCACGGACCGGCAGAGCAATGTTGGCAACATGCTGTTCAAACTCACCTGCCGTCTCAGCCCGGACATCCGCCTCAATGGAATCGCCAGCAGAGGATACGAGCGCTCAATTCCCTGGAGCTGGGGAGATTACACTGCGTGGCAGTACCGCTACAACACCGGCGCTCTCCCGTGGGTTGAGGACATCAACGATCGCTACAGCCTGACATGGACTCACAACCTGAGTCCGACCACATTCTATCAGGTGCTCGTGTCGCGGTTCCATCGCATGTACCAGCAGAAACCCGGTGATCCGACAACCCCGGGCGGGACGATGAATCCGGATCAGTTCCTCTTTTCCCAGGTGGATTCAACCGTCGATATCTCGAAACTCGTGGATCGCTATTTTGACGTCAATAATAATGGCCGCTATGATGCCCCGGAGGAGTGGATCGAGCTATATCCGGATGGATTCTACAACATGGGTGACATCGCGTACGACAAGAACGATGATGGTGAGGTGTCGCCAGACGAACTGATCTACGACTTCAATGGCAATGGCAGGTTTGACCCGGATTCAGGAGAGCCTTTCGTCGACCGGAACGGCAGCGGTGTGTACGATGGTTTCACCGTCAAGGCCGGCGACTCAACAAATCGCTATGATCCGTATGCCGCTGAACTGAAAGGCGACGCAGATATCTTCGGTGACGGCAATGGCAATGGCCGGTATGACCCGGAGCGAGACCAGAACTTCGGAACCTCCAACGACAAGACCGAATCGTTCATTGATGGGGATGTCTCCCTCGGCGAACCCTTCGTTGATGTCAATCGCAATGGAGTTCGTGACGCGCGGCTGATGCCCGAGTATCCGTTCGGTGAACCGTTCACCGATTTGTCGTACAATTCCAAGTATGACGGCCCCAGCGATCCCTGGGCGCCCGGTGTCCCGTTCCGTGACTTCAACGGGAACGGTGTGTTCGATAGGGGGGGGGAAGGTTCAGGGAAGTGGTCGATCGACCAGAACTCCCATGAGCTTGGAGAGCCCTACTACGATCGCAATGGTAACGGACAATGGGATGCCGGCGATGGCTTTCTCGATGGGGGCTGGGACGCGGATATCCTCTGGAGCAAGCACGACGTGATCACCAACTCGCTTGATATCGACCTGACCAGCCAGGTACGGCGTGAACACGAAGTCAAGGTTGGTTTCAAGTACTCTTCTTACAGTCTGACACAGGGCGAATTGACAAAATCCTACGTCACTTACGACAACATCAGGTATGCGGACAACGGCCCTTATCAAGGGCGTGGCAACGTGCGCGACTTCTATACTCAGAAACCCAAGTCTGGTGCGTTCTATGTGCGTGACAAGATGGAGTACGGGCAGATGATTGCCAATCTGGGCTTCCGCTACGATTACTTCATCCAGTCATCCGCTGCGGATCTGACCACGGGAGGGGTCCCTGACGAATTCGGCAATCGCGTTGTCGCCGAGCAATACCGCGACAAGTTCGCCCCCCGGATCGCCTTCTCCTACCCCATCTCCGACAAGGCGAAAGTGTTCTTCAACTACGGTCACTTCTATCAGTTGCCGCAGATGTCTTACATGTACCGCCGCGCGACGCAGTCGTCGAGCGCGACCGGCATCATTGGCAATGTCAACCTCGACTACGCGAAGACGATTCAGTACGAATTCGGCATCCAGTACATGCTCTCTTCCACCTACCTCCTTTCCGTTCAGGGATTCTATAAGGACGACTTCGGCCGCGTCACCGCGTCCAACCAGGCAAGCGGCTCCGTTCAGGCTCAGCGCAATTTCTATGAGAACCGCGATTACGCCCGCGCCCGGGGTCTTGAATTGGAACTGGAGAAGAAGTACGGCAATTACGTGTCAGGAACCCTGACCTACAACTTCGCGTATGCCTATGGCAAGGCGTCAGCCAACTCTCTGGACTTCTTTGATAATTTCTACGCCAAGAAAATCACGATCCAGGAGTTCCCGCTCGAATG
>JAGVEK010000241.1 GCA_020058315.1 Candidatus Zixiibacteriota bacterium | reverse complement strand
CGTTGTAGCATGGCTCAGTCTGTTTCTCCAGTGCTCGTACTTTAACTTCTACCATCTGCAGTACACGCAGGTGGTCGGGGCCAATTCGCTCAGCCGGACCGACGAATGGTCCGCTGAGGAAGCGGGAGACGAGTTTCGAAGTCGGGCAGGCCGTCGTCTGCTGGCCATCCTGCAGGCTGTCTACCGGTTATGGTTTGGTTGGCAAGACCGCCTGATACATCGGATCGATCAATTGTCCCTGTATGCGGCGCGGAAGGATAACGCAGACGGCGGACGGGAAGACGGCCGCTGGTATGGGGCACGTGGGTTCCTGGTTGCCAACTCCGCGCTTTGCTATGGCACGCACGCATTCATTCTGATTGTGTGCCTCTTGGCGGGACACCCGGCCTGGTTCTTCCCAGCAGTGGCCATTGGCATGAACCTCTATTTCGGTGCCATTCTCATGTCGCGACTGGCTGTGTTTCGCGGAGCCCTATGATCGTCGAAGTGACACGCAAGGCGCATTTTTGCGCAGGGCATCGCTACTGGCGTCCCGAGTGGACTTCCGCGAAGAATCACGATGTATTCGGCGCCTGCGCCAACGAGCAGGGGCACGGACACAATTACTCCGTCGAAGTCACATTGTCAGGGCCCGTGGATCCGATCACCGGCATGGTGATCAACCTCGCCGAACTCGACCGGCTCATTCAGGTGCACGTGATCGAGCGCCTCGATCACAAGAACCTCAACACCGATGTTCCGGCACTGGCGGGAATGATCCCCACGACGGAAGTCTTGGCCGGGTTTGTGTGGGACCAGATCGTCTCGCGAGTCGCCGCCGGCCGACTGGTACGTGTGCGTGTCGGCGAGTCGGAGGATCTGTGGGCCGAGAGATGCGACCACGATGGACCCGAATCATGAAGTGACCACCTGGCTATGTACACGATCGCGCAACGATTCCACTTTTCGGCCGCACACACGTTGCGGTCCTCGGGAATGTCTGCACAGGAAAATGCCAGGGTATACGGGAAGTGCGCCAATCCGACCGGGCACGGTCATGATTACATGCTCGAAGTGATAGTCTCCGCCGCAGGTCCGATCGATGATGTGGTCGTTCGGCGGGCGTGGCTCGAAGACGTTGCACGACAGCAGTTAGCCGCGAGATTCATGTTCAAGAACCTGAACGAGACCTTTGGGGACGGATTCATCCCGACCGGAGAGAATCTGGCCATGGCTGCGTGGAAGCTGCTGCATCCGCATCTTCCAGCAGGGTTGTCGCTCACGGTGCGGATTGTGGAGACTCCCAAGAACGCATTCGTCTTTCGAGGTTCTGGGGAACAGTTGGACTCCAAGAGCGTTTAAGGGCGGCTGGGTTCAAGACAGAGACAGGAGAGAACATGGCGTTATCTGACACGATTCGACAGATGCTCAAAGATCTCGGAGAGGATCCCCAACGGGAGGGACTGCTCAAGACGCCGGAGCGAGTCGCGCAATCACTCGGTTTCCTCACGCGCGGGTACCGTGAGGACCCGGTCGCGGTGATCAATGACGCCGTGTTCACGGAGGACAACAGGGACATGGTCCTGCTCCGCGACGTCGATTTCTTTAGCATGTGTGAGCACCATCTGCTGCCATTCTTCGGCAAGTGCCATCTGGCTTACATCCCCAACCACAAGATCATTGGTTTGTCCAAGCTGGCACGCGTCGTGGATCT
Source organism: Candidatus Zixiibacteriota bacterium (assembly GCA_020058315.1). Classification (GTDB taxonomy): domain Bacteria; phylum Zixibacteria; class MSB-5A5; order WJJR01; family WJJR01; genus JACRMA01. The sequence continues at coordinate 3,507 of JAGVEK010000241.1, read as the reverse complement.
CTATGCACGGCGCCTGCAGGTGCAGGAACGCCTGACGAAGCAGATCGCCGACACAATTCAGAATGCTCTGGAGCCATTGGGTGTGGCGGTGGTGATGGAAGCCGAACACCTTTGCATGCAAATGCGCGGGGTGGAGAAGCAGAACGCGGTTGCGGTGACCTCGACTCTTTTGGGCGCGTTCAAGGACAATCCCTGTACCCGTTCCGAATTCCTGGACTTGATTCGCCACCCATTCGCCAAACGGGGGTAAGGCGGGTATCAGCGAAGGACTCTCCGTGGCCGGACAGAGGGCCCATGGAAGATCCAATGTCTACGGGTGGTAACAGGGTTGGAGCGTCGGCCCCTTGGCAAAGATGAACTCTGTCAGCTTCACCACATCGAAGACATCGAGGACCTCATCGCAGTTGACGTCTCCGTTCCTCGGCCAGGGGTCTTGGGGAAAGGTAAAGATCGCGCGAATCAGCCACACTACATCCACAAGATTGTAGCGGCAGTCGAGGTTCAGATCGCCGTTGAGACCGGGCGGGTCACTGCACGAATCAGACACGGCGACCGTGCCGGCGAAAGCAGGGTGGCCAATACCAGTCAGCAGCGCAAGCTGCAGCACCAGCAGCGCGAACGCTGCAATTTTCTGTGTTCTCACGGCCGATCGACCTCCATCGTTGCTTTCACATTCTTGGGCGCACTCCAACGCGGCCCCGAGTGTCAGTCTATGAAACTTGTGCGATTTTGCACGTCTTTTCTTGACGTTCTGATGATGATGCGTGAGATTCAGTAAAGCATTGGCCGACCGTGAACAGATCCCTACCTTGCCTCAATCTACCCCGTCAGGGGCACGGATATGCAGAAGCGAAAGGATACCTCGATGAGCGTTAAGTCAGATCGATGGATTAGAGAAATGGCAACCAAGCACAGAATGATCGAACCTTTTGCCGACCGTCAGGTGCGCGAGGGTGTTATCTCGTTCGGGGTATCCTCCTACGGCTACGATATGCGCGTCGCCGACGAATTCAAGGTCTTCTCCAACGTCCGTGCGACCATCATCGATCCGAAGAAGTTTGATCATGAGGCTTTTGCCGAGGTGACGGCTCCCGTTTGCATTATTCCTCCGAACTCGATTGCTCTGGCCCGCTCTGTCGAGTATTTCCGCATCCCGCGCAGGGTCATTACGGTCTGCCTCGGCAAATCCACCTATGCCCGTTGCGGGATTGTTGTCAACGTGACCCCCTTCGAGCCGGAATGGGAGGGGTTTGTGACGATGGAAATCTCTAACACCGCCCCGCAGCCTGCAAAGATCTATGCCAATGAGGGAATTGCGCAGGTGTTGTTCTTTGAGTCGGACGAGGAGTGCGAGGTTTCGTATGCCGACAAGAAAGGGAAATACCAGGCACAGAAACAGATCACACTGCCGAAGATGTAGTCCCTCGTGATCACCCCACGCGATTATGCCGCGCGGGTCCTACGCCACCGCCCGCGCAATCGCATAGGCCGCGGCGGCAGCCAGGCCGCCTGTGAGGATTGTCTGGAGTCCACCCTTCCAGGGTGAGATCCCCGTGAAGTGTCCCTTGATGTAGCCGAATGCGAACAGAGCCGCGAGCGTCACAGTGACCGAGACACCGATGGCCGTGGACATGTTGTGGAACAACATGTACGCGGAAAGGGGGATCATGCCGCCAACGACATAGGAACCGGCGATGGTCATCGCACTTTTCCTTGCACGCGCCGGGTGTGGCTTATCGAGGTTGAGTTCAAATCGCATCATCCAATCGACCCAGCGATCGCGATCCGCGGCAATGGCCGCGGCCACCGGTTGGATATGCGCCTCGTCAAGTCCATAACCGCGCAGGACATCAACAACCTCTTCCATTTCTCTCTCGGGGATTTCCTCGACTTCACGGATCTCGCGCCGACGCTCCGAAGCGTAGTGCTCGGCGTCAGTCTTGGCGGCGAGGTATCCGCCCAGACCCATCGCGATTGATCCGGCCGCAACCTCGGCCAGACCGGCAGTTACGATCAGGCCGGTCTCGGCAACCGCGCCCGACAGACCGGCGGCCAGGGCGAATGGGACGGTCAGGCCATCGGCCATGCCGATGACAATGTCCCGGACGGCTGCGCTTGCCTGGAAATGTTTCTCAGTGTGTGGAGTTGCTGGCATTGGATGGCCCTCCTTACCCGGCCCGATCACTGTTCGAGTCAGACCATGAATACGTGCCGCTCACGTCCCTGTTGTCGCTGGGGAGTTGGGATCAAACGCCGGTCTCGGGGTTTGTGTCTGCGCCGGGATGACGGCGCAGGCCCAGATCTGCCCAAGATAGCGAGTCTTCGACCGGCTCCAAGTGAGTGAAGACCGTGGTGTCTGGTAATGCCGCCATGATTTTCAGCTCAATTTCCTCGCAGAGATCGTGCCCGCGTTGGACGCTCCACTCACCGGGGACCAGAACGTGGACCGATACAAAGCGTTGCCGGCCGGCCATCCGCGTGCGCAGTTCATGAAACTGGACTCCCCGGTCCTTATAGCCCGAGAGGATCGTGTCTATTGTGTCCTGGTCGGTTTGAGGGATCACGCTGTCCAGAACCCCGTGGGCGGTCTGTCGCAGAAGCCTGATGCCTGTCCAGATGATGTTGACTGCGACAAGGAGAGCGACCAGCGGGTCGAGCACGAGCAAGCCAGTCAATTTTACCAAACTGACGCCGACCAAGACCCCGGCGGTGGTCCAGACGTCCGTCAGCAGATGATGGGCATCAGCGTACAGGGTAATCGAGCGAAGGCGGCGACCGGCGCGCAACAGAGTCAGCGCCGTGGCGCCATTGATCACTGATGCCAAAACCGAGATGGCCAGACCAATCCAAACCTGCTCCAATTGACGGGGGTGGAGGAGCCGGTCCCATGCGGTCACGCCGATCCCAATCGCGGCGACGAGAATCAGCAGGCCTTCTGCGCCACTGGCGAAATACTCGGCCTTGGAATGACCAAACGCGTGTTCAGCGTCCGGCGGGCGGATCGCCAGGGTCAGCGCCCAGATCGCCACCACGGCGGCGACAAGGTTGATGAACGACTCGATTGCGTCGGATAGCAGGCCGACCGATCCGGTCAGCCGATACGCCCATAGCTTGAGCGAGATCGTCGCGACCGCGGCCGCGAGCGATAGATAGGCATACGGACGGGCCGAGGGCTGTGCGAATTTGTGGGATTGAGAATGTGTCAAGGTGCTGACTCCGGTTCCCCGTGCAACGTCTCGTGCTGGCCCGCGGCGCTCGGCACTGAGGGCCGCTCACGCGGGGGGATCCTCCTCCACGTTATCCGATTCACTCTCCAGATGGAACCGGTGCAGGAAACGATGGATCGCCGGTGCGAACAACACACCGACAACCACGAGGAATACTATGCCGGCGAAAAGGGCATATGCGGCGGCGAACAGTTTTCCTCCCGACGTGCGCAGAGCATCGACGGGTCCCATGCCGCCCAGGATCATGGCAGCGTTAACAATGGCATCGATCCATCCCAGT
>JAGVEK010000418.1 GCA_020058315.1 Candidatus Zixiibacteriota bacterium | reverse complement strand
CGATTCCAGTTTGTGCGGCCGCTGAGCGGATCCGGGCAAACGTGTCGGCGTCCAACCAGGGGTTTGGCACATTGACGTGATGGGCCTCCAGGTACTCGCTCAAGTAACCGATCGTTGTTCCCCGTGAGCTGCCGATGGCAGTAGCCACGTCATCGAGTGAACCACCCCGATCAAAAAGCTCAAAGGCAAGCGCGCTCGCTTCTTCGCGGCTGTTCGAGTACATGCCCGACTTGCGCGTGGGTGTTTCTGTCTGTTTCGGGAGTGCGACGTCCGCGGGGATGGAGTGGGTCCGGCAGTGTTCTGTGATACACGCGAGGAAGCGCTCGCCATAATCGGCTCTCTTGCGCTCGCCGATGCCAGTCACTCCCAGAAGGCCATCCCAAGTTGATGGACGTCGCCGCGCCATGTCACGCAGGGTGGCGTCACTGAGCACGACAAAGGCCGGAACCTCCTTTTCGTCGGCGATGGCACGGCGCAATGTGCGCAGTTTCTCGAATAACTCCTGATCGACACCCTCCCAGGAATCGGCGAGCATCCTCACGCGGCGCGTGCGCGGAGTGTGATCGGGCGTGGGAAGCGACAGAGTCGGCCGTTCCTCTCCCCGGATAACCTTCCAACCCTTGGCTGTCAAACTGAGTATGCGGAACTCGCCTGAACGTTTGAGGCATTCCTGGTTCACCAGTTGCCCGATCCATGCGCGCACGTGCTGCTGCTTTGCGGAGGAAAGCGCTCCCAGGGTTTTCAGTTTCTCGTGGCCGCGCTCGCGGATGCGCGGATCAGCGGCGCCGGCCAGTACCACCGCGGTGTAGTCTGCGCCGTAGCGTTCTTCCAGCCGCACCACGCACGAAAGAATCTTCTGAGCGGTGATCAGAGAATCCGGCAACGAATCCGTGACCGAGTCTGATAGCGAATCAACCTCGCCCAAACAGACATCGCAGGCACCGCAAGAGGACTTGGAGAATTCCTGCCCGAAGTAGTTCACCAGTTCCTTGTGCCGGCAGGTGACACCAGTACAGTAATCACCGATCTGAGCGAGCTTTTTCATTGCGGTCGCGTAAGCCTCGGGGGGCAGGTCTTTCAGGAGTCTCCGCCAGATGGAAAGGTCTCCGAGGGAGAACAAAAGGATGCACTCGGCTTCCAGCCCGTCACGTCCGGCGCGTCCGCTTTCCTGCTGGTAGTGCTCGATCGATTTTGGGACGCCCGCATGGAGAACGTAGCGGACGTTCGACTTGTCGATGCCCATGCCGAAGGCCACCGTCGCCACGATGATTTCGATTTTCTCGTGGAGGAACGCTTCCTGGTTCTTCTTGCGATCCGCGTCCCCCATCCCCGCGTGGTATGGGAGGGCGCGGTACCCACTCTGAACAAGGGCCGCGCTAAGATCGTCAACTTTGTTACGGCTGATGCAGTAGATGATCCCCGATTCTGAGCGATGTCGGTCGATCACGGTTCGGATCTGGTCCCACCCCCCACGTGTGCGCCGATCGGCACGGTAGATCAGATTGGGCCGGTCGAATGAGCCGACCAGCACAGTGGGGTCGCGCAATTCGAGTTGCCGGGCAATGTCGGTCCGGACCTGTTGCGTCGCGGTCGCGGTGTAGCCATGCACGGCCAGATTCGGGAAGGCCTTTCTCAGGATCTTCAGCTCACGGTAGTCTTTGCGGAAGTCGTGCCCCCACATGCTGATGCAATGGGCTTCGTCGATGGCGAAGAAGGAGACATTGGATTGTCTCAGCAGATCCAGGAACCCGTCGGCAGTGAGCCGCTCCGGTGCAACGTACAGAAGCTTGAGTTCGCTCTTACGCAGCCTTGCGAGTGTAGTGCTGCGTTCGGTGGACGATTGCGTGCTGTTGATGAACGCGGCCGGGACTCCGCAGCCGGTAAGAGCATCGACCTGGTCTTTCATGAGAGAGATCAGCGGTGAGACAACGACCGCCAAGCCGGGGAGTGCCATTGCCGGGATCTGGAAACACAATGACTTGCCGCCGCCGGTTGGCATGACGACCACCGAATCACGGTGGGTCATCACGGCCCCTATCGCCTCTTCCTGCAATGGCCGGAAGGTGTCGTACCCCCAATGTTTCTTGAGCAGATCCTTGAGTTGCTGCATCAGAGCTAATCCTGGCTGTTACCGCCCAGACGGACTGGAAACTTGCGTTGAATCGGCATTCAAGGTCAATCAACTTCTCTTCACGACCTGATGAGATCTGAGAGCCTCTAACACAATGGGTGGTCGAACCGGAATGGCGCATGTGCCCCCAACGTCATTCCCGCGAAAGCGGAATCCAGGAGGCATTGCCTGCAGATGCTCGTTTTGGGCAAGGCAGAATGCCCTCTGGAGGAAGTCACCTGCGTCCAGCGCACAAGAGGCTGGATTCCCGCTTTCGCGGGAATGACGAAAAAGTGCCCGTTGTGATCGTTGAGCGATTGCGCGATTTGTTGGAGGTTCCATGGGAACGAGTCCAGTGGAAGGCGATCCGCGCAAAATCGCGCTTGATTTTGCCCCGTTTCGCAACGTAGAAACCAGAGATTCGGCCGTTGCTGATGGCAAGAGGAGATGAGGTTATTGTGGCACCGTTATGAAAGGAAGGACGCACAGATGAAACATCTACGAAAGCCTCTTGGGGCAGCCGCGCTTCTGGGAGCGTTACTGCTGAGCACGCCCAGTTCCAGGGCGGCGGACAGCAGCGAGGTTCAATGGGATCACGTTTTCCCCGGCCATGAGATGTGGCTGACGTCGCTCGATTCAGGGCTCGCGGTGTCGGCGCGGGAGAGCCGTCCGATGCTCGTGGATTTCTACAGCCGCCACTGAGGGGGATGCCGGACTCTGGCAGAGTCCACGTGGGCCGACCCGAAGTTCCAGGCTTGGGCCAAAGAGAAGCGGTTTGTCCTGGTCAAAGTTCATACCCTCGACCAGCCCGAAAAGCGCAAGGAGTACAAGATTGCCGGTTTGCCGACGGTGATCGTCGCCAGGTCGGGTGGGACGGAGATCGACCGCACCCTCGGGTACCTGAAGACCGCCAATTTCATCACCACCGTGGAGAACTATGAAAAGGGGATTGGCACTCTTTCGGCGATGATGGCCCAGGAGAAGGATAAGGCCGAGGATCCCGCTTTCCTCTACGATCTCGGGAAGAAGTTTTTCACCCATAGTCGGTGGGACGATGCCGATCAGCGCTATGCCGCCGTGGTTGCGCGCGACCCGGAAAACAAGAGCGGCAGCGCCGACAAGGCACAACTGGGGCGCGCCAACGCCGAGGGGAAGAAGGAGAATTACGCGAAAGCCGTCGCCAATTGCCGCGAACTGCTCAAACGCTGGCCCAAGAGT
>JAGVEK010000237.1 GCA_020058315.1 Candidatus Zixiibacteriota bacterium | reverse complement strand
GGCGTCTGTTCCCTGCGTGGACTGTGAGGTCGACCCTGCGATCCTGTCTGCCCCATCTGTCAATGCCGACGAAAATCACGACTTCTTCTTGGGCTGGGTCGAGCTACGTCATCGCAAGCCTGTCGATACCGAGGATGGCGACCGGCACATCGGCCACTGACTGCGAAACCCAGCCCCACAGGCCATAATTAAAGAATGCCTGTCGAGGATGCGCGTGAACTCCGAACAAGGATCATCACCGCCCTGCCGAGCATCGGCGACCCCCTCGATCCCGAACCCGCCTTCCACGTCGGCGAACTCAACTTCGTGTTCGGCACAATGGATGCAACAGAACTCGAAGCCCTTGCCACCGAGCAGATCATCAGGTCGCTGCAGTCCGCTGGCTGGTACTACTGGCGGGCGCGAGCACGAAAACGACAGGGCCGCTACGACACCGCGCTCGACGACGCCTCCATCGCGATCAAGAACTGCCCGATCCCGCCTTCGCCGAGCCTGATCCAGCTAAGGATTGATCTAGTTGGCCCTCCACAGGAACACGTTGTGGCCCCGTCGGCCATGGCCGGAACCGCAACTCAGGCGCAATCCCTGACCTGGGGGCTACCAGTGATGATCATCATTGCGGCGGCAATTTGGTCGGTCGCCGGTACGTCAATCGCTGTGCAGGCGCCGAGCCTTGGAGAGCCACTGATCCTGATGGGAGTGGTCAGCGCCGGACTCGCCGCCGCAGCCGGCCTTGCATTGGCCACGATCTACATAGTCTTGCGGCCTACTGCTGGGGCAGCGAAGAGGTGAAGTAGGCCATCATGTGATACAGCTGCGAGGTCAACCCCGCGATCCTGTCCGCCCTATCGCCCAACGCCGACGAGAACCACGATTTCTTCTCCGGCTCCGGGTCGAGCTACGTCATCGGCAAGGCAGTTGAGACCGAGGACGGTGACTGGGAGTTCTGACGTCACGGTGACGTATCCGACACGCCCCTGCCTTAATCGGCGTGGGCGAGGCGTGCCGGAGCCTTTCGAACTAAGCCAGGTTTCCGAGGAGGGTTCCCCACGTGTCCAATGCTTGACTCAATTGTGGTGCTGCCGTCGCTGCGTTGTTCAGCGTGGAAAGAATAGACCGCAGGATGCCTCGATTGCGTTCAGCAGGTGTAGCCTGGGCGGCTTCAGCCAGGTACTCGACATTGTCGATCAGATCCTGCCGATCAGAGTCTGGTATCGAGGGGTCTTCGAGTACCGCTCGTTTCACGGCTTCGAGTGCCTCGGCCAACTGTTCGTTGCCTTGGCTCACCACAGTGGATATGGATGAGTCGATGTTTGATATCTGGAGAGCAACCTGGCCGTTGATCGTCCCACCGCTGATGTGGATTGAGTAGGTCGGCTGAGGAGGCTTTTGCCCAGATGCTTCGGCGTAGTCCGTCATGCGGCTTTGCACATCCCTAAGATAGTGAATTGCGATCGCCAGAAAGGCCTGGCGAATTTGTGGTTTCCCAATAGGATCCACGTCGGCGAAGGAGACATCTCTGGTGTTTTTTCTGAACGTCACACGTATTTTTCCAGGCTCAAGCCGCCTTAGGTCACTTATAATCGTCGAGAATTTTTGCCGCAATGGTCCCTGATCTGGCTCTGCCGCATTCTCGTACATATCAATGAGGTCGCTCAGATGATCGTTTAGATCATCGGCAACTAGGCGCGCAAGACTCCCTTCTGAAATGGCCCCATGTCGGGGCGCTCCGCTGTATTGGATCGGCGAGAGATATGCCGGAGGCTCCGCCTCGCGAAAGATATTTACGAGATTCGTGAGCTGTCGCCATGTGTCACACAGGAGGCAACGGTCGTGGGGCCAGTTTGAGGGGTAGTATGCGAGTGTCGATACGTCTTTCTCAAGCCAACGTGAGACTGTCTGCAATTCCTTGGAAAGCCGGTCAACTGAGGCGCCATCTAGACGGCGAAAATCAAAGTAGTAGTTCTCTGGATAGAATGCATAGTCTTCTGCGATCGATGTGTGGCAATCGAATCCCTGTTGTTCCGATCGGTATGCGTGGATGTAATTACTGAATGGCACACCCCAGCTATCTGATAGCTGGTCGGTTAATGTTGCTATCCACTCTAATGGAACTAGCAGGGGATTTCCCTCGGTGGGCGGTTCTGATAGTAGGCCTGCAAAAGACATTGCATGCGCGCGATGGTAATGGTCGACCATTCTCGCGCGAGCTTCGATTGTCACGCCCTCCCGGAAAAGACTGCGTATATCGTCGGTGGGATAACGTGTTGAAGGAAACGGACTGCCGGAAGGCTTCAAAGTATGTGCATGATAGTCTGCATATTCAGCGAGTGAACGAAGAAACGGGATGGTTTCATTCATCTCGCGCAGTTTTTTGCCATACTCCTGAATGACGCTGTGCGCCAACAGGATGCCCATAATATGGTCGTCGCTTGCTTCCGTTCCACCCGCCATGGCTACATCTTCCATTGGGTTCAGTTCTTGCACAACTGTTTCCGTTCGCTGAAGCAACGAAGCGAAGCTTGAGCCCCCAGCAGCCTTTCGGCCACGTAGGCAACGGAGAGCCATGGCGGGCACTCGGGTTCTGTCCTGCTGAACGGATCGCCCCTGGAAACCTGTACACGCAGCGAACAACAGAGGGGTCCGCTGACCAGCTGACCTGCGGGGGGAGGGCCCCGGGGTGGGGTCGGCTGGGCTGGCCGCTGGCGCTGGCGCACACCGCTGGCGCACACGGGGCTGCGTGGATGACGAACCAACGATGGTCTGTTGGCGAAGTGGCCTCCGTGACAGGTGGCGATCCGATGCCTCGATCGCCACCACCGGGCCCGCCGCGGGAGCTGAGAGGCCTGGCGTCAGGCGCTGGAGTCTCCATCTATTCGGTCGCCGAGTCGCTGACCGCGCCGGTCACCGTCACGCCGGACGGCGACGGGCGCAACGCCGAATCGGTGGTGAATCAGGGATTGCTGTCAGGGTGTTCGCCGACGACCATGTTGTTCCACAGCTTTCGCGCGGAGACGATCGTGGCGAGCACGTCCATCCACTCGATGTCGCCGCCGCCGGGAGCGGGATCACGGACCTTGCGCAGCCGCAGAAACGGCACGCGGTGAAGCACGATTCCGGTTGCTGCGGGCCCGGATTCGTCGGCGGACACGGTGATGATGCGGTAGTCGTCGTATTGGATCCAGGCCTCGTACCAGGCTTCGGCGGGTTTGCCCTCACGCCCCGGCGTGGCGTCGTTGTCTTCGACGGGTGCCCAGAACCGGCAACGACACAGCGGATCGCCGCACCGGTTGAGTGGGCTGCCGCCGGCGGGGTTGTAGCGGTCGATGTGCCCGGCCAGCATCACGCACGCACGGCGGCTGTACCAGGCGCATTCGGGATGCAAACCAGGCTCTACGGCCACACCGCGCACGTAGTCCGACCGGCGGATCATCAGCACCAGCGACGCGTCGAGCGGTTCACCGCACACCTGGCACCGCTTGTTGTGCAGTACCTCGCCCAGGCGCTGCGCGTCGATCCGGCCCCAGATCGGTCGGGTCCGAT
>JAGVEK010000485.1 GCA_020058315.1 Candidatus Zixiibacteriota bacterium | reverse complement strand
TCGAACTTGCTGAGATTGACATCCCACGTCCACATGGTCGAGTTGGTCGCGGGAATGCCCGCGTTGTGGCTCGTCCAATACCCGTACAGGTCGGGATCATGCGACTTCTTGGTCCACAGGAAGACGTCTTCGATGTCGTCCGTGTTCCCTTCGCCCCAGTTGAGTTCCGCCAGAATCTTGGCGGCGCCCCTCAGACGGCCATCAGGACAGAGATTCTCGGTCCGGATGCACAGCGGCGGGGTATCGATGTCGATACAGACCTGCGCGCACGGCGTGATAAAGATGTTGCCGTTGTTGTCATAAACAATACCGCGCAGGAAGATGTTCGTGCCGGACTCAGTGATCCACGACAGATCGTCATGGTTGTACCAGTTCGCCGTGTAGACGCTTCCGCCGTGCGCAGAGTCGATGGCAAATGTGTGCCACTGATAGATGTCCTCGCACGGAATCGTGTCGACGCTCAGCACCCAGACGTTCGTCGAACATGTCGGCGTGATGGTGGTGTCCCGGCACGTGATTGAATGCCGCCCGGGGCCATAGAAATCGAAGAGGGTATCGCAAACGAGATTGTCCCCGTTGCCGAGCGTGTCGTCGCAATTCCTCCACGTGTTGATCCAGGTCGAGTCGACCGAACTGCCGGTGCAGCATTCCTTCGCCCACTGGAAGTCGACCTTCAGAACGCCCGTCTGATCGATGCAATACTGGCCGTTCGGCGTCAGGTCGTTGCCCGTAATCGTGATCGTAATGGGCTGCTCGAACGTGCCGATCGGATCCAGCATCGAGCGTGAGCGCCGGATGCACTTGCCATCGACCGGATTGGTCACGAGCGCGCAAGGCGGCACAGAGTCGGGAACGCACAGGCTGTCCATGGCACTGCCAGTCCAGCCGCACGAATCACTCCAGAACACCTGCAACAGATGTGCACCCTTGTCGAATCCGAGCGCGTTCAAATTGAATGTAATCGAGTTATTGACTCTCTCCTGATACAGGTACGACATGCTGTCGACCCAGACCTGCAACGCGTACGGCGGCGTTCCACCGGTGACCGAAATCACCACTGGGTTGACCGGCCCGTAGATCTGGTAACCGCGCACGCCGCAGGCCACTTGCAGCACACGCTGCTGGCCATTGATCGTTACAAGGCTGCCATCGATGACACGTGTCGACCAGTCGAACCAGTATTGGGTCTCGCAGTTCGCCCACGCTTCGTCGGCTTCGACAATCTTGCCGACGACATCTACGGTTCCGATGGCGACTTCAATCCTTTGGACCGTGTCGGCTCCCACCTGATAGTTCAGTTCGAGCGGACTGAGAACGATGTGGAAACACACACCGCCGCCGGCCTGGCTCGCACCGCCAAGCACAAACCAGTCACCCGGCTGATCGCCCGCCGCGGGACTGGTGTCCTTAACGCGGCCCCAAGCGGTCACCGACGTGATGTCGTTGCTCGCCGAGTCTTTGGCGCAGGTGTAGATCGTCAGCCCGTGCCGGCTGTTGTCGCAATACAAACTGCCCGGCTCCGGCTGAATCACGCAGGCATACGCCGGCGCTTTGTCGGACCAGCAGTAGGTCGGGGTCGGATGCTCCACTTCGCGGTAACCGCAGTCGTCCTCGGATTCCACCGTGAAGACATACAGACCCTTCTCGACCAGTGCCAGCGCCGGATTGGCCATCGTTGTGTTCCACGTGTAGTAACCCGTGATGGCGCTGTAGATCCCGGCCTGCTGATACGTGATCGTGTCGACGTTCGTCGTCCAATCGATCGCGTTCGCGCTGTCTTTGCCGTAGTGGATGTACATCTTGCCAACCCACACCGCCGGCTCCAACTGCTTCCACTTCAACTGGATCGCGCCGTCCTCGATCGACGTGCACGTCAGCAGGGTGACAGGCTTGATATGCCTGACCATCGCCGTGTCCGTCGCACCCACGTCAGTGGGGGTCGGGCACGAGGGCGTGTTGACCGTGCAACTGTCGACGGTGCGGACCGCGAACTTATAGGTCGAATCACCGGCGAATCCGGGACGGAACAACGAGCAGTTCACCGAATCCCAGCTCTGTGCTCCAGGACCGCCAAGCACCGAGTCAAGTTTCGTGCTGTAATTGATCGTTCCGGTTCCCGCATCCCAATAGATGTAGTACTTGGCCGCGTTGGAATCGGCACCGGTCCAGGTCAGGCGAACCGTGCCCGGCTCCGGACTCGTCGCATCCAGATTCACAACCGGCGCAACGGTGGTGGGGCAACTCGTCGCGGTCGGATGGACCCGCTCAACGTTGTTGCAATTGTCCACCGTCCAGACGTTGAATTTGTAAGTGCGGCAAGGGGAGATCGGTTTCACGGTCGAATCCGTTGTCCAGGTAAATATCGGATCCGCGCCAACCTTATCGCCGCCCAGCCCTGGCAGCTGCCGAATCTGCGGGAGAAACGCCACTGCCAGCGTCTCATTGTAGTTGACTTCGCCGCAGCCGTCGTTCCAGAAGATCAGGAACTTCTCCGCGTCGTAATCCTGCGTCAGCCAGGACAGTGTGAATGCCGGCGTCCCCGCTGGAGTGGTATCCCGCACGCAACCCAGACCCGTAACCGGTTTCGGCACACGCGTGTCGATGGAAAGGGTGTCCCCTAATGGCCCCACTAATGGCAGCGACCATTTGAAGTCCCCGTTGCCGGAGAGATCGGCGGAAATAATCTTAACGATCGCATTCGTCGGAGGAATACTGTCGGGCCAATCGATCGTCGGCGAGATTGAATCCCCGTCGATAGGATGCTTGACCTTGTCCAAAAGGTTGGTCATCAGCAGCCACCGCAACTCCCATACCCCGGCGCCCTTATTGACCAGCGGATACCGCGCTGCCAGGGGCAGATTGGTGCCGCCGATTCCGGCGCGCAGCAGATCGGCCCAGAGGAAGTCAACATCCGAAGAAACATTGGTGACCCGGATCAACACAGAGTCGGCCAGAGGATCGCTGGCGCCCACACCCAGACAATTGGTGGAGTCACGATCCAGAATCCTCTCATAAATGATCGTCGCGTCGGTGAGCATTGGTGCTTTGTTGTCCACCGGCGGCGCCAAAGTCGCCATGACCGAGTCGATATTGCAGGCGTTGTCTGAGACGAAGAACCACGCATTCATACTGTTCGCCAGCGTGTCCAGACGGCCCGGACCGACCTTGTAATAGCCCTTGAACCGGTTATCATTCGCCGAATCCACCAGCGTGATCCACACCGGCGACGACCCGCTGGCCGCCCACATCGAATCGAGCTTGACCGTAACCTGGCAGATTTCCTTGGCCCACGGCGGATTGTAGACGATCGGGTTGTTGCGCAGGTCGATGTAGAACTTCAACCAGTCACCCACGCCAACGATTCCGTTGGCGAGACTGTCGTAGTCCATCGTAAATGTCACTTCATCCGGAGGCAGAAGCGGCCCTTTTGTATCGATGCGCTGTGTGACCACGGTTGTCTCCGCCGAAAGCTTCGCGGAGTCGCTCATGATCTGGGCGCTAATGGCATAGAACCCTGGGGCCACATCGATTCCACCGCTCAGGATCTCTTTCCAATCCGGATCG
>JAGVEK010000386.1 GCA_020058315.1 Candidatus Zixiibacteriota bacterium | reverse complement strand
GCGGAAAATCCACGTGGTCGTCGTACTGTACACCGCGCCCTTCCTGAGCAGCTTCCAGACATCAAAGTAGGGTTGGAGTATGGGCGGGCCATTCCGGCCTGCAAACCATGCCTTTGTCCGGTTGATGATCCCCAGAAGCAGGAGTGGGAGAAGGAGCAGAAGCGCGATGTGGACGGCAAGTTCACCCATGGCCTATCGACCCGAAACACCGGCAAGCTGCCAAATCAGGAGAATAATGAGCGTGACAGCAATGTACACCAGATAGAGCTGGATGCGTCCCTGCTGCAGGATACGGATCCGCGAGAGCGTGCGGACGAAACTCCGGGAGGCCGGCGCAAGGAATCTTTCACCGGCCATGTCTCCCACATGTTCCTCGTACGTGGCCGTCACCGGGAAATACCCCGACGGCCCGTCCTGGTTGACACGGGTGGGAATCAGAGTTAGAAACGAGCGAAGCAGCGGCTGGGCAAATGAGGTTGCGGTGTACTGCATTCGGGATGTGTTCGCCGCGTAGCCGCAGCCCCATGTCGCCGCACGAGTGACCTCCCGACCGCGCAAGAGAACGGCTCGCAGTACGACGAGCAACCCGATCAGCCCCGTCATGACCGCGGCGACGCGTGTGATGGCGGATAGGACGCCGAGAGTGTCGTGGGCAGCCGTCCCGGCGTGTGCAAGAGACTGCGTCGCTGGTGCTACAAGTCGCATCACACCTGCGGGCCAGAAACCAATCGCCAGGCACAACAGCGCCGTGATCACCATCGGCAGGCGCATCGTGTAACCAACCTCGTGAGCGCGCGCCGCTGATTCTGTGCGCGGCTCGCCGAGGAAGACAACGCCGAAGGCCTTCACAAAGCACGCGGCGGCGAGACCGCCGATGAGTGCGAGTGCGGGGATGACGACGATGGACGCGACACCCAGGGTGGCCGGCAGCCCGGTTCCTCCGCGAAATGCTCCGATATAGACGAACCATTCACTCACAAAGCCATTGAGGGGCGGCAGACCGCAAATCGCAACCGAGCCTGCGAGAAATGTCAGACCGGTCACGGGCATCCGGCGGAAGAGCCCACCCAGCGACTCAATGTCCCGTGTTCCTGTGCCGTGCAGAACACAACCTGCCCCTTCAAAGAGCAGGCTCTTGAATAGTCCGTGATTCAGAACGTGGAGCAGCGCCCCCGCATACCCGAGAAACGCGACTGCGGCATCCCCGGCGCTCTGGCCGAGAAGACCGACGCCAATCCCCAGGGCAATGACACCAATATTCTCAACGCTGTGGTATGCCAGCAGGCGTTTCAAATCGTGCTGTGCAAGCGCATGCAGCACTCCGGCGACTCCGGTGATGACGCCGATACCGATGACCAGGACACCCCACCAGGCCGAGGGAGGTCCAAGAAACGTGAGAGTTCGCAACAGACCATAAATCCCCATCTTGATCATGACCCCCGACATGAGCGCTGAGACATGACTCGGCGCGGCGGGGTGTGCGTCGGGCAGCCAAGTGTGCACCGGCCAGAATCCGGCCTTGGTGCCAAACCCCACGACCGCCAGCAGGAAGCAGACGCCAGCGATTCCTGCCTCCGACGCGCCTCCGGCGGCGAACTCATCAAAATCGAAACTCCCCGTGGCGTGTCCAAGCAGGGCAAACAAGGCGAACAGGAAAACGACGCCGAGTTGTGAGGCGATGAGATATGTCATCCCCGCACGGCGGACATCCTCGCGCTCGTTCTCATAGGTGACCAGGAAAAACGACGACAATGACATGACTTCCCACGCGACCAGAAAGAGGATGCCATCCCGCGCGATGACAAGTCCGGCCATGGCAGCGATCAGCAAATTGAAGAATGTCAGCGCCGGTGCAAGACGGCGCTGACCGATGTAAGCAAGCAGATATCCCGCACCGTAGACGGTTATCAGCCCGGACACGACGAAGATGCAAAGGAGAAAGAACGCCGAGAGTGAATCCAGCCCGACATGGAGCTCGCCGATCGGGAGCGGCCACGCACTCCTAAGCGAACTTACTGAGGACTCCAGCAAGGCGGCCACGCTGACCAGCACACCAATGATGCAGGCCAGAACACTGCCTGCTGTCCCGATCCCAAGGGCGATTCGATCCGAGCGAAAGAAGAACGCCGTCGCAATCGCGCTCGCGCACAGTAGAGCAATGGACAGGAATACCCAGCCAAGCATCACTGATCCTTGATGGCACCTCTGCGTGCGGGAGTGGCCGCCCCTGCGCTCTCGATACCCCGCACCCGAACGATGATTTCCTCTCTTGTCGCAGAGTTGCGCAGCAGTTCCTTCAGGCTGGGGTCATGCAGCGCGAATGCCAGTCTGCCGAGCATCTGCAGATGCCGGCGAACCGAGGGCGACAGCAGTGTGAACAACACACTCACGAATTGCCCGTCCATGGCGTGGAAATCGACGGGTTTTTCCAGGAAGCATAGCAGAACCACCGGTTCGGTTACATGGACAACCAGAGGATCACGCGGATGCGGAATCGCAATCCCATCTCCAAGTGCGGTGGATGCGAGAGCTTCGCGTCCGACCAGGAGTTGATGGAGCAACGCGCGATCCACCGCGGGGGGGATTCCGGGAAGCTTGGTGACCGCTTCCAGAACCAGTTCACGCCGGTCGCCTGCCACCCGGTGATAAACGCCTCCGCGTTCGAGGGCCGCGGCAAGACTGGGGATTTCATCGGTGGAACCGTTTGGCGCAAACAACTCCAGCGATACGGGGTGCTTCTGTGACGCAGCCCATTCCTGCAGTTCGACACGGTTGAAAAGGTATTGGTCGTGAATGCGGTGCGCGGGCAGTGACCCGCTCTTGACCCATCGATATACGGTTTGCTCAGAAACGTCCAGCAGCCGGGCGACATCTCGTACCTTAAGCTCCACGTGGCATCGGCTCCATCGAGACCATGACAGCGGTCACGCCTCGGGCGGTAATGTGACAGTGCTTCATGAAGAGAGCAACACGATAGTGCCACCCGTCAAACTTTTCACCAAGAATTACTGCGGGTGTGGCAAGATGATCCCACCCCGATGACGGCTCTCATAGTCACTATGACCGTCAGCGAGCCCCCCGCCCGCTCAAGCGCCCTGCAGCGATGTCTGGCGCTGCCTATCCATGCGCCTGCGCTTGTCAGCGTCGAGGATGGCCTTGCGCATGCGGATGGACTTCGGCGTGACCTCAACCAGCTCATCTTCTGCGATCCATTCGAGCGCCTGATCGAGCGTCATCTTGCGGGGCGTATCCAGAACCGCGGTTTGATCCCGGCTGGAGGCCCGATGGTTGGTGAGAGCTTTGCACTTCGTGGGATTGCAGGTGAGATCAGCGGGGCGGGCATTCTCGCCGACGATCTGTCCCTGATAGACCACCTGCATGGGTTCCACAAACAGGGTCGTCCGTTCCTGAAGTTTCTCCATCTGGTATGAGGTGACCGGACCCGTTTCCATGCTGATCAGCGAGCCGCGGAACCGCGACACGATCTCACCTTTCCAGGGACCGTACCCGGTGAAGCGCGACGCCATGATCCCCAGCCCGCGGGTATCGGTGAGGAACTCGGTTCGGTATCCGATCAGGCCGCGCGTGGGAATGGAAAACTCGAGGCGCACCAGTCCGGCGCCGTTGTTTTCCATGTGGACGATCTCTCCCTTGCGGCGGGCCAGTTTCTCCATGACTACGCCCTGGTACTCACCGGGGACGTCGATAATCAGTTGTTCGATCGGCTCGAGCACGGCGCCGTTCAGACCAACGCGCGTGATGACTTCCGGGCGGGACACGCACAACTCGATTCCTTCGCGCCGCATCTCCTCGATGAGGATGGCCAGATGCAGCTCGCCGCGTCCGGAGACTTTCACGCCGTCGGCACGGCCGATGTCCTCGACGCGCAAGGCGACGTTGATGCGCACCTCGCGCAGCAGCCGCTCTTTCAACTGCCGCAGGGTGATCGCGCGGCCCTCATTGCCGGAGAATGGCCCGGTATTCACAAGGAAAAACATCGAGACTGTCGGTTCCTCGATCTCCAGCGGCTTAAGCGCCGCGTTTTCGAATCCCGGGGCCGAAAAAGTGTCACCGATGCCGATTTCCTCGGGGCCGGCGATCCAGACAATGTCACCGGCGGAGACCTCGTCCACTTCGACGCGACCCAGTCCGCGTGTCACCCACATGTGCACGCCCCGCTCGGCGGAGGTGGAGACGACATCCCAGCCGGCGTCCTGGTCGGCCGGATCGCGCCAGCGGGTGACCGTTCGAACGAAATCGCCGCCGAGGGCGAGACACCCATGAAGCACGCGCCCGCAGCCGATCTGGCCGATGTAATCACTCCACGCCAGCGTGCTGATTTGCATGAGAAATGGCGACTGGGGATCGACGCTGGGCGCCGGTACATGTTCAACGATGGTCTCGAACAGAGCCTCGATTCCAGTGCGGGGATCGTGTGCCAGATCGCGCACAAGCCAGCCATCCAGGCCCGAACCATACAGAACCGGAAAATGGGCCTGTGCGTCATTGGCGCCGAGTTCGATGAACAAGTCGAAGGTCTTGTTGAGCGTGTCATCAGGCCGGGCATTGGGGCGATCAACTTTATTGATGATCACGATCGGACGCAAACCCAGGCGGAGCGCGCGCATCAGGACGTAGCGGGTCTGGGGCATCGGCCCCTCGTTGGCGTCGACCAGCAGGAGAACCGAATCCACCATCGAAAGGACCCGCTCGACCTCCCCGGAAAAGTCGGCGTGGCCGGGTGTGTCGATGATGTTGATGAGGTAGCCCCCCCAATTGACCGTGCAGTGCTTGGCCCGAATGGTGATGCCGCGTTCGCGTTCGAGATCGTTGCTATCCATCAGCCGGTTGGCTACCTGTTCGTTGTCACGGAACAGGTGCGCGGCGCGGAAAATCGAATCAATCAGCGTGGTCTTGCCGTGGTCAATATGGGCAATGATTGCGAGATTGCGGATGTTGGTGGCTTCTGTCATGTGCGTTCGCGATTCCTGTCCGGGAGAATGGTGTCGCCGTGATGATTTCCCCGGGGGAGACAAGGGAACCGGGCGATTCGAATTGTCTCAATCTTGATCGAGGAAGGGGCAGACCTGCAATTGATGTGTGCGGCAACCTATGATCAAAACGATGAAATGTACCTCACTCCGTCCTTGGGAAACCAAGAACGATGCTGATACGTTATCAAAACGGGATTTGGCGGAAGAAAATCCAAGTGGTCGGCGGTCTGGCGAAGTGGCTGTCGGCCTTGGGATTGGGATGGTCGGCCATCAGTCTTGCTGACCACAAAGGACGGCAAGCTCGAGATACCCAACGAGTTTGTCTTCGTACTAATCGGCGGGGTGCCTCCGTTTGCCGCGCTTCGCCAGATGGGTGTCACTTTCGGTGGGCAGAAAGATGCGTCCGAAATTTCCACTGCGCCAACGACAACGCCACGGGAGACGCCTGATTCAGCACCGGTCCTCCGGACTCACCCAAGACCCGATCGTGGAGGGGACGCTGGAACTGTAACCCAGATGCATGGCCCCGTCCGCGAAGACCCTCCCCTAGTTCTTCTCCGGCCGTAATCAATTGAATCTTAGCTCGCGATGATCGGCCGCCTCCAGTTCCGGTCATCCGAGAGGCCGTTTGGGCTTTAATGGGGCCTTCCATCCCGCAGGGCAATCGGCTAAATTGCTTTCGTCGGATTGGAGGAGGAAGCGATGCGTATTCCAGACATTTCCCGGCCACGTCTTGCTCTGCTGTCTGTGGTCTTCGTTTTGAGCAACTCCGGACAGAGTTCTGCCTGCACGAACTTCATGGTGACACGAGGGGCGTCAGCGGACAGCTCAGTGACAGTCACGTACACGTGCGATGGGGAATTCCACCCGCATCTGAATTATGATCCCGCTGCCGATCATCAGCCGGGTGATTCGATCGAATTTCGGGACTGGGACGGGAAACTGCGCGGGAAGGTCGCGCAGGTGCCGCATACGTATGCCGTGGTCGGCCTGATGAATGAACACCAACTCGCCTTCGGTGAGACGACCTTTGGCGGCCGGAAGGATTTGGAGAATCCCTCGGGGATCATCCGGTATTGGGATCTCATGGGATTGACCCTGCAGCGCGCGAAGACAGCGCAGGAAGCGGTCAAAGTGATCGGAGGCCTGGTTGCCGAGTACGGGTACGGTGACGAAGGTGAATCATTTTCCATCGCAGATTCCCGTGAGATCTGGTACATGGAGATTGCCGGCACCGGTCCAGGAGGCAAGGGGGCGGTCTGGGTGGCGCTGCGTGTTCCCAATGGGTATGTCTGTGCTCATGCCAACAAGGCACGCATCGGCGAATTCCCGCTGGACGATCCGAAGATGTGCCTTCACTCGGACAACGTGATCTCCTTCGCCATCGAGAAGGGATACTACGATCCGAAATCAGGCAAGCCGTTTCGGTTCTGCGACGCGTATTGTCCCTCAGATCCGAAAAACCTGCGGTACGCCGATACACGGGTGTGGAGCGTTTTCCGCCGGTCCGCACCCTCTCAGATTTTCTCGCCCGACTATCATCGCGGCGTCGAGGGAGTGGATCCGTATCCACTCTGGATTAAGCCTGACAAGAGGCTCACGCTCGCCGATGTGATGGGCATCATGCGGGACCACTACGAAGGAACACCATACGACATGACCAAGGGGGTGGATGCAGGGCCGTTCGCGAGTCCCAATCACTGCCGGCCAATGGCGTGGCAGGTGGATAGCGTGGACTACGCCTGGGAACGGGCCATCTCTACACCGCAGACGGGATTCTCATTCATCTCCCAGTCGCGCGACTGGCTGCCAAACCCGATCGGCGGAATCTACTGGTACGGGGTGGACGACACCTACTTCACGGTCTGGACGCCTCTATACTGCGGAATCCGGAGCATTCCTCCGTCGTTCACAACAGGAAGCCTGGGCCAATTTAGCTGGGAGTCGGCTTGGTGGGTGTTCAACTTCGTGGCGAATTACGCGAACCTGAAGTACTCATACATGAAGGAAGACATCATCAAGGTCCGTGACGAACTGGAGAACGGTTTCTTGGCCCTGCAGCCGGTCGTGGAGAAGACGGCGCTGGAAATGGAGAAACAGGATTCGCTGCTGCTGACGCGATACCTGACGGATTATTCCGTGAGCCATGCCGAAGAGACGGTCAGGCGATACCGCGAGTTGGGGGAATTCCTCATCTGCAAGTACAATGATGGGTATGTCAAGGACTCGACCGGTTGGCCGAGGGAAGTGGGCTATCCGCAAGATTGGTCACGCGAAGTGATCCGCGCGCGCCCAGAGCAATTCAAGCTCCCGATCTGGAAGCCAGATTCGCTCGGGGCGAAATCCGCACGGTGACCAGCCAAGTCGCGGCGTGCGCATACGGCTATCGCGTTGTGTCTCACTCCTTCGGCTGTGATGGTCGTGGAAAAGATGCGAGCACGTCTCTCAGGGCATCACGGTGCACGGTGTAGCCGAGCATCTTCAAGCGCAGGTAATCGTCGCGCATAAAGAAATACCCTTCGAACCGGCCGTGACGCGCGCTGCGGCCGGAGTCCTTGATCAGAAACCAGTCACGGCCGTCGAGGATTGTGCAGCCGACCAGATGAATCCCGTGATCGTCGGTCGTGGTGCGGTTGTAGAATCGGAATTCACGAGATTGCGCGTTGATTGAGGTCTGTGGGATGTCGAACTCTGGAATGACGTCCATGTCTTTCTGTCCATACCATCCCGGCTCCGACACGTCCCCGGCCAGTTCTGCCGAGTATCCTGATCGGATCGCCGTGACCAGGGAGGAGTACCACTTGTCAAGCGGCAGGTTGTAATAGGTGCTGTCATACCACCAGTTGTCGGGCACTTCGTACGGACCCTGTGTGTAGTACGGGAACGACAGAGTCGAGATGACATCTACGTAGTCGTTCAAATCGATCTTGAGAACATCGCTGAGGAATTTTGTCGGCGTGTAGGTTCGGCCCTCAAACTCAAACGTGGCGGGCGGTGATCCGAGGCGGGTATCGAGAATCAACCGCACATGTTTCAGAGCAGCGTCTTCATCCCAGTAATCGTGTGATTTCACAAAGTTGAGGTATTCCTGAATCTCCGCGGCCAGGGCCGTGTGATCATGGCGTGTCTCTCCGGGGCGCAGGCCTGAGTAAGCACTCAGAGGCACCGCTCCGTGCTGTTTCATCATCCGAATCAGGGCATTGGCCTCCGATCCCTCGCCGTTCCACTCCGCGCCGCGCTCCTGGATGAAACGACGCGCCTTGGCCAGGTACTCGTAATACACCGTGTGCATTTCCGAGAGCTTGATCTTCCGGCCGGTCTGGCGATACACCTCAGATTCGATGAACGAGGTGGATGAGAATGACCAGCATGTGCCGGTACGGTACTGCGCAACCGGGGGGAAGTGAAACACCCGTGAAAATGCCCCGAGTGAATCGGGTGTATGAATGCCACTGACGTCAAACCGCAATTCCCTCTTGTTCTTCTTCTGCTCTTTCTTCACGTCTGTCTGGTGCTTGCGTATCGCCCCGGTCACGCTGTCACGGATGGACTTCAGTGAATCGGTGTTCTTCTCCATCTCTTCGAGGACCGGATCGTAATACTTGGGGATGTACTGCACGGTATCATTCTGCGCTCTGGCGGGCGCGGTCATGACGAAGATCAGGGTCATAGCCACGATGACAATGAGAACTTTCCGCATTTGACACCTCTCAATCTCAATTGTGTGATAGAACTTGACTCAGCATCTGATTCAGTAATGGGAATCAAAGCCACCTATGCCGGGGATAGTAAGCCGTCTGTCTGGAACGACACCCCGCCCCCCACAAGTCGCGCTTCATTGACTTGTGTCCTCCGGTCTCAGGTCATGGACACGGACACAGATGCCGCTGAGACGCCCGACCATCAGGCCAAGGATCACGCACATGATGACATCAGCTAGAACCGTCGCATGCAGCATGTTCCCCACGACCGCCTTGATAATGACCAGGAATACGATCAAGGCGAAATACACGCGATCGAACGACAGGGTGACGTGACGCGATGCAGGATAAACCTGCATCGGAACCAGCTTTCTCATCCAAAATCCCAGAGGGACACAAATCAAAAAGACCGGCAGCCCCCACTGCCAATGGAATGCTCCGGAATCAATGTCGTGGTACAGGACCATTCCGAAGAGAGTGCCGAAAACCGCCAGAATGCCCGTGCGAATCCAGATCTTTGTTCGGCTCCGCTTGAAGACTGGCGGTGCTTTCTGTGTCTGTGGGGTGGACATACCACTATCCGTGACGTCATTTCACCGCGTGAGCCGATGCGAATGGCACCACTGCAAACCAAGCTACATCACAGGCGGCGAAATGGCAATGGCCCCGTTGCACCGTGCCTTTGAGGCCACGAACGAACCGAGTAGTCCGGTTAGAGACGGACAGGAGGAACAACCGGAGTGGGTGCCGTTGAGTCGTGGAGACCAGTCGTTTGACCCGGATGACCACCTGTTCCCGGAGTGCCGGTCCAAGGAGACTACGATTCCGATTCCAGCGCGCCCCAGCGGCGGCCGTCACGAGCCAGCAGTCTGTCTGCTTCGACCGGGCCGGAACTTCCGGGATCGTAGAGATTGATCGGGCTCTGGGTCTCCGAGTCTAATGCTTCGAGAATCGGGGTGACGAACTTCCATGCATGTTCGACACCATCGCGACGCTCGAACAGAGTGGCGTCGCCGCGCATGCAATCCAGCAGGAGACGCTCGTACGCTTCAGAGAGTGGTTTACCAAAAGCCGATGAGTAGTTCATGCTCATGAAGACGTTCCCAACCGAGAGCTGCTCCCCGGGCACCTTGGCGACAAAGCGCAGCGAGATGCCTTCCTCCGGCTGGATGCGAAGGGTCAGGACATTCCGCTCGAGAATCTGACATGTGTTGCCTTGTGGAAACAGGCTGAGCGGGATTGGTTGGAAGTGAATGGACACTTCGGTGCAGCGCCGGCGCAGGTTCTTGCCCGCTCGCAGGTAGAAAGGGACACCTTGCCACCGCCAGTTGTCGATCAACACCTTCAGCGCCACGTAGGTCGGGGTTCGTGAGTCCTTGGCGACGCCCGGCTCATTGTAGTAGCCGCGATACTGTGCCGCGACGACTTGGTCGGAAATGTCGAGATTGGAGATCGGGCGGAGCGATTTGAGCACCTGAACTTTTTGATCGCGGATGTCGTTGACCGCGAACGAAACCGGCGGTTCCATCGCGCACAGGGAAAGGATCTGGAGAAGATGGTTTTGCACGACGTCGCGCAGAACCCCAGTCTGGTCGTAGAAGCGGCCGCGCCCCTGCAGGCCGATCGTCTCCGCGGCGGTGATCTCGACATAGTCGATGTGCATGCGATTCCAGAAGGGCTCGAAGATGGAATTGCCGAAGCGGAACACCAGGATGTTCTGAACCGTTTCCTTGCCGAGGTAGTGATCAATCCGGAAGGTCTGATCCTCCGAGATGTACTGCCTCACGAGACGGTTCAGTTCCCTTGCGGATTCCAAGTCGCGGCCGAATGGCTTCTCGATGATGACTTGCGCCCACGGTTGCGTGCGTTGCCCATGAACCCGTGGCAAAAGGGTGTTGTGATGGAGACTCTCAAGGATTCCGGGGAACGTGGCCGAAGGAGTTGCCATGTAG
Source organism: Candidatus Zixiibacteriota bacterium (assembly GCA_020058315.1). GTDB lineage: Bacteria > Zixibacteria > MSB-5A5 > WJJR01 > WJJR01 > JACRMA01. The sequence continues at coordinate 3,101 of JAGVEK010000386.1, read as the reverse complement.
TAGATCCGGTTGCCACACGTTCCCACACGGGCGTCAACCTGCAGCAGCCGTTCTTTCAGCACCGGATAGACACTGGCATCGTCGAAGCTCCCGCAGACATACTCGATGTTGGCGGCGAAGCAATTCCAGACATGAGTGTCAAGCGGCTGGCGGCGGGAGAACTGACCCGTTTGCTCACGAAGCCGTTCGCGCAGTTGGCCGGTTGTGACTTTCTCGCGGCCCACGCCCACGACTGCGAATCGTTCCGGCAGAGAACCATCGACCATCAGGTTGTAGAGCGCTGGGATGAGCTTGCGCCGAGCCAGGTCTCCTGTGATCCCGAAGATAACGAGCACACATGGATCGGGCCTTGGCTCGGCGAGAATTGGATCGCCGGGAATCTCGCTGGTCGCGATCTGGCTGCTTGAACTGTCCTCTCTCATATCTTCGTCCTCGGAAACTGGAATCTCGATGACTGGCGGTGGCGCATGTCTTGCATGCGGAGTTGCTGTCAGGGTGATCATACGCGAATCCCCCCCCGGCAATCCAGTCCCTCTGAGTTGTGATGCTGCGGCGGAATCAATGAACCAGAGCAGGCTCCCGTTTGAGGGAGCGACCAGTTGTGAGGGAAGCTGGTCCGGATCAAGAGGACCATCCAGTACCTGGGCCAGGGTCGGCGATTTGTCGGCCCCTGCGACCATGAAGATCACCTGGCGGGCGGCGTTGATGACTGGTGCGGTCATTGTCACGCGATCGTACGGCGGTTGGGGTGCGTGGCTGGAGACAACCCAGCGTTCTGTCGCGCTCAGCGCCGGGGACTGGGGGAAGAGCGACGCGGTGTGCCCATCGGTACCCATGCCGAGGACAATCAAATCAAAAGTGGGTGGTGGTCCGCCGCCGACGATCCCGAATGAGATGGCGATCTCCTCTTCGTACCGACGCGCCACATCATCTGGTGTACCACTTTCCGCAGGGATGCGATGAATGGCGAACTCCTTGACGGGGATCTTCTTCAGCAGTGTCTCATTCGCCATCTGGAAATTCGAATCAGGATGATCTGGCGGGACCATCCGTTCATCCCCCCAGAAGAACTCGAGCTGATCCCACCGGACCCTGTCACGGTACGCTGGTGTCGCTATCAGCTCGTAGAGTCGGCGGGGTGTCGAACCACCCGCGAGTACGATTGTGCAACGGCCGCGCGCTGAGACGGCGATTCCCGCGATCAGGCAGAATTGTTCTGCGGCGGCGATACTTAACGCGTCGAGATCGGCGAACTGCAGGATCAGTGGTTCAATCGGTTTCATGACCATCGACATGACCGGTGCCACGGCCCTTTAGGGCCGTGCTCCGCTCGCTCTCCGAGGAGAAGCAGCACGGGTCTGAAGACCCGTGGCACCCAAATTTCTATCACTCGGCCGTCTTCCGATCACAGGGTTCATGTGTCATCCCCCGGTCGGGTGCTCCACGTGGCCGCCGAACTTATACCGCATGGCGGAGAGAATCTTCTCGGCGAATGTGTGGTCCTGACGAGAGCGAAAGCGCGCGTACAGTGCGGCCGATATCGCGTCGGCCGGGACCGCCTCTTCGATCGCAGTCATGACAGTCCAACGCCCTTCGCCGGAGTCTTCGACCGAGCCGGTAAATTTCTCCAGGGCCGCGTCTTCGATCAGCGCGCTGGCGGTGAGATCGAGGAGCCACGAACTGAGAACACTGCCACGGCGCCAGACCTCGGAAATGTCGGCAAGAGGGAGGCCATATCGAAGCTCCGGCGGCCGTGCTTCGGTGCCGGCGTTGCGGAGAATGTCGAATCCTTCCGCGAGTGCATGCATCAGGCCATACTCAATTCCGTTGTGGACCATTTTCACGAAATGACCCGCACCCACGGGTCCGCAATGGAGATATCCTTCTTCTGCGGTTCCGTCCTGGGATTTTCGTCCGGGTGTGCGCGGGATCGTGCCGCGCCCAGGGGCGAGCGTGCGAAAGATTGGATCGAGGTGGCGGACGGCCTCAGTGTCTCCGCCGATCATCAGACAGTACCCTCGCTCCAGCCCCCAGACGCCGCCACTGGTCCCCACATCGAGATAGCGGATGCCCTTCGGTTTCAGTGCCTGAGCCCGCCGCACGTCATCCTTGTAGTTTGAGTTGCCACCGTCGATGATGATGTCCCCCGGCTGCATGAGGCTGGCCAGCTCCATCACAGTCTGCTCAGTCGGGGTCCCCGCTGGAACCATCACCCATGCGACACGGGGCGCAGGAAGTTTCCCGATCAGATCTTCGAGGGACTTCGTCCCGATGGCGCCCTCCTTCACAAACTCCTGCACGGTGGCAAAGTTGCGGGTGTGAACGATGCATGTGTGGCCGCCCTTCATCAGGCGGCGCACCATGTTGCCGCCCATCCGACCCAGTCCAATCATGCCTAACTGCATCTTAGTCCCCCTTTTTTCTGCGGAACGGAATGATCCACCTCATTGCTCCATCGACTGCGAGTGACCGGGGATGGCTGCGCCGAGCCGAAACCTGTTCACTCAATGTATCCGCAGAATCACCTCTTGAGGCTGTTGAGGCCAGTGAAATCGAGAGATTTGGTTTTCGCGAGATTGGCAAATGAGCCCAAGTCCGACTGGCGTGGAACCGGAGATTGTATGTAATTATGATTATGAAGTCCGATTGCATGACTGAGATATGGGATTTCGACCCGGTCGCCGGCCCGCCCGGTCTTCCCCCGCCCTGGGTCGGAATTGTCAGCCAAAACGGAATCGGGGCCTGGCGCGGCCTGATGAAGAAAGGGAATCGGCATGCGACGCTATGACCTGGTGGTGATCGGTTCCGGCCCTGCCGGGCACCATGCCGCCATCCAGGGAGCAAAACTCGGTTGTTCGGTTGCTGTCATCGAGCGCCGGGCCACGGTGGGTGGAGTCGCTCTCAATGCCGGGACAATACCCAGCAAGACATTGCGCGAAGCGGTGCTCTACCTCACCGGTTTCCGTCAGCGCGGGCTCTACGGGAACGCCTATCGCGTCAAGGACAAGATCACCTTTACAGATTTGCGCTTCCGTGTCGATCACGTGATTTCCCACGAGCTCGACGTCTATCGCTCGCACTTTCTCCGGAACGGAGTCGAG
>JAGVEK010000338.1 GCA_020058315.1 Candidatus Zixiibacteriota bacterium | reverse complement strand
GAACAAGAGGCCCTTTTCGCGCCCGATGCCTGTGCAAGCGTGCACAGGGTCGGAATTCGCCCGGCCAACCGGCTTGGCGGCAAGCAGATGCATCGGTGCGCGAAAACTGGCCACACTGGGCAGCCCGCCGCGGCGGGTTGCAGGCATGAGAGCCGGAGGATGACTACAGACAGCGAACAGGACTGGCTATTCGATAAGACCGAGGACCGAAGGAGGGATCGATGAAAAAGACGACGGGTATGAAGAAAGACACGGACAATGAAGAGCGAGCAAAAAAGCCTCTCGGTCTTCATTGTCCGTGGCACCCGTGCAATCAGACTGTCGTCCTGCCTGATAGCGGTTTTTCAACAAGCCCTTACTGTGTAGGGGCGCACGGCGTGCACCCGGCGCGGCTGAAAGGCTGCGCCGGTGGGTGGCCCGCCAGGAAGCACGGAAACGCAACGAAAAGGGAGGGCCACCATCGGTGAACCCTCCCAAATGTCTCTGTGGCGACTTCAGATTAGCTGTTGAAATTCGGCCCGTGGCCGGTGCCGGTCACGTCGAGGGTGCCCTGAAGCACAATGCGATATTCGCCGGTGGTCGGGTTGATCGTCTCAACCTTGCAGCGGCAAGCGGTGGAATTGAACACGAGGCTCGAAATCTGGGTCTGGATGTAGCCGGGCGATGCCGGGGTCTTCTCGACGCAGTGGATGTCGTTCACGGTCCAGTTGGTGGTGTTGGTTGGCATGGTAGATCCTCCTCTCCCGGGATTGGAATCACACCGATTCCTATGGCCGGGCAATCGTGTCATCCGGAATTCGGGACTCGGTCCAGTGTCGCCAGAGTCCATATCCGGTATGTTTCAAGATATCGGACATATCCCATCCAGCATTAGCGACGAACCGGTAATTCGGGGATCGTGCGTCACTCATCCGAGTCTGCACCTGAACGAGAAGGGCCAAAAAGGGCCAGAGCCCGCGCGAGAGCAGGCTCTGGTAGAGTGGGAGGTCGGACGCGGTCCGTAAGGACCAGTGAATCAGTGAGAGCACGAAGGGCTCGTAGTAGGGTTGTCCACCCTCCCGGGGGACCGCAAGTTAGCATTGGCAGCCCGATCAAGTCAAGCAGAAATCGCCGCTGCCAGAGACCTCGACCGATCTCGGCACCCCGCATTTCCCCTGAAAGGGGAATCCATACCAGCCCGGGGCAACGCCCCGGGTTGGCGGCCACACCCGATTTCTCAAGCCCTGAAAGGGCGAACTATGTCGCGCGAACCTGACCTCCGTCCCAATTGCGCCCCCGGAGCCAATCGCGTAAATTGTCGCAGACCGCGCACGATGAGGTTCGACCGGCGACCCAAACGCGCCGGGTCGGTCCGCCGCGTTGCCCGGGATGAGCGAACGGAGGCACACAATGACCACCAAACTGTACCTGATTCTCTCCGGCACGATCTTCTTTCTCGTCGGCATCCTGCATTTGCTCAGGCTGGTGTATCAATGGCCGGTCGTGGTGGGAACCCTCGTGGTACCTCACGAGTTATCCTACTTCGGTCTTCCCGTGGCGACGGGCTGTGGCCTCTGGGCTGTCTGGCTCCTCCGTCGGCGGTGACACAACCGAACAACTATGCACTCGTGCCGGTCCGAAATCCCTTCAACAGGTTGATGGTTCTTGCCGTACACACGATTGGTGTGTATGATGAATCAAGACGGAATGGAGGTCGAAACACCATGAATCGACGGCTCAACATAACCCTGCCGGAACAGACCGTGAGGCTGCTCGACCGAGCCGTTCCCAAGGGTAATCGCAGCCGCCTGATCGACGACGCGATCAGGCAGTATCTGACAACAGTCGGCCGGGCGGCTCTGAGGAAGAGACTCGAAGAGGGCTATCGCCGCAGTGCCGGCCAGGACCTCGAAATCGCCGCCGAGTGGTTTTCCGTCGAGGATGAGATATGGCGCAGAAACCCAGAATAACCTATCCCCGGCGCGGCGATGTATGGCTTGTCGATCTCGACCCGACGCGGGGCGCGGAAATCCAGAAAAGGCGCCCGGCTGTGATTGTCCAAAATGACATCGGCAATCGGGCCAGCCCCCTGACCATTGTTGCCCCTCTCTCCACCAAGATTTTGCTTCCCCTCCATCCGATTCAGGTCCGCGTGATGGCTGGTGAAGGTGGCCTCGCAGAAGACTCCGTGGTGCTCCTCAATCAGATCCGTTCAATTGACAAGACCCGGCTCGTTACGCGTCTCGGCCGCCTTAAGCCGACCACGATGCAGTCGGTCGACATGGCCATCCGGATCAGTCTCGGCCTCACAGACATCTGATCCACGCAACCCCGTTGATGTGACCGGGTCTGTCGGCTTCCCCGCCCGCTGCGGGTGACTGACAGAAGAAACCTGTTGCCATCCGGGCAACGGAGGGTTATCTAGTTTGGCACCGTGAGCCAATGATGGCAGGGTTGATATGCGTTTTCTCGTGGACCGTCTCGGGTGGAAGCCACACATGAAGACAGCCTTGGCAGGAAGTCACATGAACGGGAAGTAGGCCAAGCTAGCCGAATGGGCATTGTCAGCATCATCGCAATTATCGTGGGCCCGATCGCAGCCGTCTGCATTACTCTATGGTGGCAGCAGCGCAAGGAGAAACGTGACGAACGGATGCGATTGTTCGTTACGCTCATGGCCCACAGAAAGTCGTTCCCTCCCACGCATGATTGGGTGAATGCACTAAACCTGATTGACGTGGTGTTTGCGGATTATCGATCGGTTGTGGCGCGGTGGCATGAATACTACGCGCTTCTCCACCAGAATACCGACTTCCAAGGGCGCGAACACAAGTATATTGAGATGCTCTCGGAGATGGCGGCAGTCCTTGGACTACGCGGACTACAGCAAACTGACATTGACAAGTTCTATTCTCCGGTCGTTCATGGAGAGCAGCTCAAGATTGAATCCGAGACGCAAAAGGAGTGGCTGAGAGTCCTGAAGAGCACGTCACACCTTTTAGGAATGAAGCTAGATGACAAAGACCGGCCGGCCGAGCACGGCGGCGGGTGACCGTAATCTTGGCCAGAGTTTCCTGCGCCCATCTGCAACGGGTACGCCGCCCGTTCTCGGAGTGAAGTTGACAGGCCCTGACGAACGTCCTGGACACTCGGTAGGGACGTGTTATCTGTAAGCAAAGCCCGAAACCAGATCTATCTGGGACTCATGGTCACAGAAGTTAGATCGCTTTTTGAGGAG
>JAGVEK010000555.1 GCA_020058315.1 Candidatus Zixiibacteriota bacterium | reverse complement strand
GTGTATTGCCCTGACGGGCAGCATGCGAAATACGCGGAGCCCACGGTGACGTACGTGGGCCGTCTGAAACGGTATAAATCGGTGGATCATGTGTTTGCGGCCGCGCGGTTGCTTCAGATGGACTTCCCTTCAATCTGCGTGAAAGTGATCGGTGCGGGGGATGACGATGGGCGGCTGCGTCGCCGGGCGGCGAAACTCGGGATGTCTGACCGGATCCATTTCGCGGGATACGTCCCGGTCGCGCAGAAGGTCGAGACATTGCGACGGTCGTGGGTGGTGGTGTGTCCATCGTTGAAGGAGGGCTGGGGGCTCACGAACATCGAGGCCAATGCCTGCGGCACGCCGGTGGTCTGCGCCGATGTTCCCGGCCTTCGCGATTCGGCGATCGATGGAGAGACGGGGCTTCTTTATCCCCATGGCAGGGTCGATCTCCTGGCCGGCCATCTCCGGCGCGTGCTGGCCGACGCGACCTTGCGTGAACGGCTGGCGCAGGGCGGGCTGCGGTGGGCCGGGCGATTCCATTGGGAACAAGCGGCGCGTGAAACCGAGCAGATTATTGAGCAGGTGGCCGGGGGTGAACGATTCATCGACCGGCCCTCTGGAACACGCCTGGCATTGAGGGGCGACCTTGCGTCGTAAGGCCATCATCGGCGGCATCATCAGCCTGGTCTTCATGTACCTGGCTTTGAGGAAAGTCGACTACTCCGACTTGTGGACGACTCTGCAAGGGGCGCAGTGGGCATATCTGATACCGAATATCGTACTGGTGGTTGGCGTCATGTTCATCCGTGCTTGGCGCTGGCAGTTGATCTTGCGGCCGATCGCGAAGGTGCCGTTTGCGCGCGTCTACTCCTCGACGATGATCGGATTCATGGTCAACAATGTCCTGCCGGCGCGGCTCGGGGAGATCGCGCGGGCGGTGTCATTGGGTTTGAAGACCGGGATCTCCCGGTCCGCAACCCTGGCCACAATTATTGTGGAACGGATTTACGACTCGTTTATCCTGCTGGCCTTTCTGTGGCTTGTCTTTGGGTTTTCCCAGTTATCCACACACACGGAAGTTGCACGAATCCGGTATCTGGGCTGGATATTCTTGATGGTGAATCTCGCGCTGGTGCTGCTTCTGGGGCTGCTGCAATTTCGCAACGCCGCGGTCGTGCGATTTGTGGAACGCGCGACGAGGCGCCTTTCCCCGCGTATTCAATCCGCATCAAAGGAAATCACTGAGAAATTCGCCCGCGGCCTTCGCGTCCACCATAATTGGCCGACCACGCTGGGCGTCGCCGTGTCATCGCTGGTCATCTGGATCATCATGGGGTTTTCCAACTACTTCGTGTTTCTGGCCCTGGGATTCCATCTCCCCTGGGAGGCCTCGTTTGTTGTGCTGGTTGTGGTGTCGCTGATGATCTCGGTCCCGTCGACAGCGGGGTTCGTCGGGGTGTACCATTGGGCGACCCAGATCTCTCTGCAAATCTACGGTCTGTCGCCGAGCGAGGCGGTGGCCGTGGCGATTGTCCTGCACGCGGCTCAGTACATTCCAATCACGGTCCTGGGATTCTACCACCTGCGTCGCGAGCATCTGCGGTTGCGGGCGGTGGACGGGACGGAGGCCGGTCCCGAGAAGAAACCAGAAGAGACCCGGTCTGAGAGCATTTGATGCAATGCCTGGTCACGCTGGCGATCATGATGGGATCGGGTGAGCATTATATTGGCGGATTGCCCTCCCGCCGCGCATGCTCTTGGTTATGAACTCGTTTCCAAAATCAATGACACAATGGTGACTGCCGGCCATTCCCCTGCCGACGCGCGTCAGCATTTCGAGCGTCCACCCACAGAGCGTCCGGATGATCCTCTGACGCGGCGGCTGGGACGACATTCCGCCTGGTTTGTGTTCAGTGCGGCCCTGCTTGTGCGTCTTCTGTACTTCCTTTGCATTGATCAACCCCAGGTTCGATTCGACGCCAGCCGTTATGTTGGAGCCGGGCTGGCCTTGCCGCTGGCGCTCACCAACCCAAGCCTGCTGTCGGATTCAGCGGCACGATCTCAGATTGACTTCAACTTGCTCCTGAGTGATCTGGTACGGGATGAAACTGCCAACTGGTGGGAAGCCAATCTGCCATCGTTTGAGAAATCGCTGGATGATGTTTTCTTCGCCGGCCCTGTGTATCCGGCATTTCTGGGCGCTGTTTTCCGCATTGCTCCGCGCTACGATTTCTGGATTGTGCGCCTCTTGCAGGCGATCATCGATAGTCTCACGGCGGTGCTGATCTGGCGGCTGGCGCGTCGTCTTGTTTCACCGGTTGCCGGCTGGTGGGCGGCGGGGATCTGGGCGGTCTACGGTGCCGCGATCTACAAATGCGGTGAGTTGAATACTGAAATCTGTTCGATTGCACTCGGTACGCTGCTTATCTGGGTCCTCGTCCGTGCCCACGACGATCCGCGGCGCGGGCGACTATGGCTTGCTGGCGCACTGGGGGCTGCTCTGGTTCTAACCAAGGCGTCCGCCGCGCTGCTTTTCCCCGTGCTGTTGATCGGCTGGTTGTGGTCCAAGAGGAGACAACCGAGGGAATCGCTGACGCAGGCCCTGGTCATGGCGATGGCGTTCGTTGTTGTGATGGCACCATGGCTGTTGATCGTCTGGCTGCGATTTCACACGCTGTCGCTACGTGACCCGGCCTATGCCGGCGCGAATTTGCGATCATCAAATGTCCTCGAATCCGAGGGTTATGATCTTGACCTTGCCTCCGCCGATTTCTGGACGTATCCGGTCTGGCGGGGGATCCGGGACCATCCCATCGATTACGCCAAGCTGTACCTGCGCAAGTTCTATCGAATGTGGGGACGCGCTTCAGACGAATACCGGCGCGGATTCCCATTGGGTCTCACCGGAGAACAATGGGCGCATCGGATTGTGGTTCTCCTGGCGCTCTTTGGGGTGTTTCTGTGGCCGATACGTGCCGGACCAGTGGCGGCGATCCCGTTGGCGTGCGTCGGCTACTTTGCCGGGCTGCACATGGTGATGCATGTGGTGTCGCGATATAATCTCGTGGCGATGCCATTCGTTTCGATAGCCGCCGTTCTGGGAGGGCAGTGGCTGCTGGCGGGAGCGGGGGCTACCTTCAAAGGATGGCGCCACGGCTCTTTGAAGCCGCGCCAGGCCGCACCCATGGGGGAAACCCCGGGTCCAAGAGGCAAGGGTGTGAAGACCCGTGGCACCTTGAACCGGAAGGGGATGAAGTGGACTGTTGGAACCCTCACTGTCGCGGGCGTTTTTGGGGGGATGTACGCCGGCATCTCCCTTTTGCGTCCTGCCACCTGGATGCTGCTGGATTCGCTCTTCTCCTGGGAGAGTGCCACATGGGCGTTCTGGATTGCTGGTTCCGTTATTGTCGCTGGCGGGATTCTGCTGCTGAATTGGCAGGCAGGACGCCGTGGGATCTCCTATCACCGGATCGGGGTCTGCGTGCCGGCTATCCTGCTGCTGATCTTCTGGACTCAGGCGGTTCCGCGTGAGGGACATGCCGACTGGACAGTGCGGCTGGACCGGCCCCGGAAGATCGCGCAACGCGTCATCACGTTTCCTGACTGGCTGGTGCGTGATTCAATCGAGGCCGCGTTCGTCTCCGTTGACATGGCTGTTGATGCGAGAAAGAACTGTGAAATCACCATGTCCCTGGACGGTTTTACCCAGCGACTGCCTGCTGAGAGTTTGGTCATTGCGGAGTACTTCTATAGGAAGCCGGCGTATTCGGTTTTTATGGCGGATTACGGCGATCGTTTCTGCGACGTTCCACAGTGGGTGGTGCTGCCTTTGGATAGCGCGATAATCGACTCCATCCTGACGGACCGGCGTTTGACCATCGCTCTTTCCGCGCAGCCCGTCGGTCCTGATCCTGGGGGGCTGATTCTTCACGGGGATCTGCCCGTGCGCGATTACCGCCACTGGATTGGTCCAAGCTTCTCGCTGGGCTCCATCGAACGTTATTATGAGGGGGATGACCCGCGCATCTGGGGGGTGGAGCCGCTGGATTTTAAGACAGCGCGCAGCGAGATTGTGATCGACGGCGCCGTCCGGACCGACGATCTTTCGGATCGATGCGGCCGGCAGATCGGTC
>JAGVEK010000070.1 GCA_020058315.1 Candidatus Zixiibacteriota bacterium | reverse complement strand
TTGGGCGGTGATAACAAGGACCGGAACGTAGCTGTCCGTTTCGATTGCCTTCAGGCCTTCCATCACCTGAAATCCGTCCATGCCGGGCATCTGCATATCGAGCAGGATCAGGTCGTAGTGGTTATCGCGATGCAGAGCGCAAGCGGCATGCGGATCCATCGTAGACATAATGCGCCCATAGCCGGCGCTGCTCAGCATTTGCTCGAGCAGCCGGACATTAGCTTCCTGATCGTCTACTATCAGAATGCCGGCATTAAGTATATCGGATAAATTAACCATTTATTTGTCATCCTTTAGTTTCTCTGACGCATCCGGCAATGGCGTGCTGAATGCGGGCGGGTCATGCTGACTGCGCGCTGCCGTTGACAGGTCTGTGCGCTCCGAGATTCGATAGGCGTTCTTGCCCGCGCGCTTGGCCTCGTACAAGGCTAGGTCCGCGCTTTTTATCAGCGTGTCCGCGTCCTCGCCATGCGAGGGATAGATACCGACACCTGCGCTGGTGGTTATGCTAACGGTATGTCCCTCGATGTCATAGGGTTGCGATACTGCCTCGATCACTTTTAACGCCACCTTGGCGGCATAGTTGGTACCGCTTATGTGCCACAGCGCTATTATGAATTCGTCACCGCCCAGGCGCGCCACAGTATCCTCTTCGCGCACCGTTGCCACCAGGCGCCCTGCGACCATTTTGAGCAGAACGTCCCCTGCGCCGTGCCCCAACATGTCGTTGATCTCCTTGAAGCCGTCCAGATCCAGATACACCACCGCCATGGCGCTCTTGTTCCTTCGCGCATGGACCAGGGCCATCGACATTCTGTCGGTTAGAAGTCGTCTGTTCGCAAGCCCCGTCAGCGGGTCATTCAGCGCCAGGGATTCCAGCATCTTGCCGTGATCGCGGGCCGCCTCGTGTAACAGGCGGACTTCCAACATGTTGTGAACCCGCATCAACACCTCGGCCAGATCGAACGGTTTGCTGACGAAATCTTTCGCGCCGCCCTGCAGCGCGCGTAACTTATGAGCCGGCTGGGCGGTAACGGCCAGCACCGGCAGGTAGCCTTCGGTTTCGATTGCCTTCAGGCTTTCCATCACCTGGAATCCATCCATGCCGGGCATCTGCAGATCGAGCAGGATCAGGTCGTAGTGGTTCTTGAGGTGCAGTTCGTAGACCTCGCCCGGATCCATCGTGGACGTGATGGAAACATAGCCGGCCGCGTGCAGCATACGATCGAGCAGAAGGACATCGGCTTCCTGATCGTCTACGATCAGAATGCCGGCATTAAGAATATCGGCGGTACTCACCATCACAGGGCTCCCGGGATAGTTGCGCCGTCTAATTTCTTTTCCGCAAATTCCAGCGCTGTGTCCAGCGTATCCATGAATTCGCTTACTTTGATCGGCTTGGTGAGATAGCGGAAGAATCCTGCCTCCAGGCCTTTCATGATATCGAGCGGCATGGCATTGGCACTGATGGCAAGCACCGGGATGTGCGCTGTTACCGGATCTTCACGCAGAATTTTCAGCGCCTGGAAGCCGTTCATGCCGGGCAGATTGATGTCCATCAGGATCACTGCCGGCTGATGGGTGCGAGCCATTTCAATGCCGCGTAGGCTATCCTCTGCACTCAACAAGCGAATATCGGCACGACGCGCGATGAGCTGCTCGACCAACTGCATGTTTGCCCGGTTGTCTTCTACATACAGCAGAGTGCGCTGTGCGCCATGCTGAACATACGCCTGGATCGGCGCAACTGGTTCGTCTGCACCGGCGGCAAGTTGTAATGCGGTAGCTGAGTTCAGTTCGATCCAGAACACACTGCCAACACCGACAGTGCTTTCCACGCCGATTTTGCCACCCATCAATTCGATCAGCTGCTTGCTCACCACCAGGCCGATGCCAGTGCCTTCCTCGGGGCCTTCCTCTTTTCCGAGACGATTGAAGGGCTGGAAAAGTTGTACGAGTTTTTCGGGAGACAAACCTTCACCGGTATCCTGAACACTGATGCGTATGCGTTCCGGGTCGCTCGAACTGCACGCCACTTCAACCACTCCTTGCGAGCGGTTGTATTTAATCGCGTTGGAAAGCAAGTTGATCAGGACCTGCTTCACCCGGGTCCGATCGGCATTAACAAAATAAGGAATTTCGAATTTGGGAAAAGTCATGCTGATACCGCTTTTTTGCGCCTGCGGTTCGATCATGGCCTGGCATTCGAGCACGATGTCGACCAGCGATATGGGTTCCAGCGACAGCGACAGCTTGCCCGACTCGATCAGCGCGAGATCGAGAATTTCGTTAATCAGCTCCAGCAGATACCAACCCCCCTTGAGAATCTGGTCGATACTGGCCTTTTGGTCGGGCGTTGGCAACGGCGAACCCGTTTCCATTAATTGGGCGAACCCGAGGATAGCATTGAGCGGGGAGCGCAATTCATGGCTCATGCTGGATAGAAATTCGGATTTCGCGAGGTTGGCTTTTTCCGCCACGAACTTGGCGCTCTCCAGCTCGGCGTTCTTTTCTTGCAGCGCCTGAGAACTGTCGCGCAAGGCCTGCTGCGCCGCATATTCCCCGGTGACATCGCGGAACACCAGCACGGTGCCGATCACCTGACCGTCGCGGTCGCGAATCGGAGCGCAACTGTCGGCGATATCGCACTCGCTGCCACCGCGTGCAATCAGTACAGTGTGGTTGGCCAGGCCCTGTATCGTGCCATGCGCCAGGGTTTCTATTACCGGGATAGCGGCGGGTTGACGGGTTTCTTTGTTGACGATATGAAAAATATCGTCCACCGGGCGACCCGTGGCTTCCGCCTGCGTCCAACCGGTGAGCTTTTCGGCAAGGGGATTCAGGAGCGTCACACGCCCTTCTGCATCGGTGGCTATCACTGCATCGCCGATGGAGTTGAGCGTAACTGCGAGCTTTTCCTCGCTGACCTGCAAGGTAAAATTGGTCTGCTGCAGTTGTTTATGCGTCTCCTGCTGAATATCGAGCAAATGCTGTTTCTCTGCTTCGACCTGCTTGCGCGCGGCGTTGTCGGTAACGATCAGCAGATAGCCGATGCTGGCGCCCTGCGCGTCGCGCAGCGCCGTGACCGATACGACTGCCGGGAAGCGGCTGCCGTCTTTACGGATATAGGTCAGCTCGTAAATGTCCTCAATGCCTCGCAAGGCCTTGAACACCAATGCCTCAAAGCCCGGAGTAATCGGGGTTTCGAGTTCAACGCTGAGCGCTTTTGCGCGCGCGATCACTTCCTGCGGATCGGAGATATCGGCCGGCGTGATCTTGTTCATCACTTCGGCAGCCGTATAGCCCAGCATCCGCTCGGCGCCGACGTTAAATATCTGAATGACGCCCTTTGCGTCGGTGGCGATGATCGAGAAGTTGGCGCTGTTGAAAATCGCTCTTT
>JAGVEK010000118.1 GCA_020058315.1 Candidatus Zixiibacteriota bacterium | reverse complement strand
GGTGGCGCCGCCGAGGTTGATGATGACGTTGGCGTGACGCTCGTAGACGCCGGCGTTTCCCACTCGCATCGACTTGGCACCCACTGTTTCGAGGAGCTGGCCGGCTGGGATCTTGCCGTGTTCGGCCTTGGGGTCTTCGATGTTCATGAAGTATGACCCGGCGGAGGGCAGATCGGCGGGGAGCTTCGTGGCGCGGATGGCGATAATGCGATCGATTTCGGCCCCAATCGTCTCCCCCTGTCCGGGGCTCAGGGCGACTTCTGATGACAAGATCACCCACTTTTTCCGCGCACAGGCGGAGAGGCGGTAAGCGAACTCGAAATCGGCTGGAGCCACGGTCTGCCGCTGGTGTTCGGCAGTGAGCACTTCAGCCTGGTGGAGAATGTCGCTCATCGCGCGGCCGTAGGCACCGGCGTTGCCAAAAACGGCACCGCCTACGGTCCCGTAGATCCCTGATGCGAACTCCAGTCCGGTGAGCGATTCGTGCCGGGAACAATGCACCAAGTCGGACAAGAGTGCACCCGATTCGGAGAACAGTCGATTGCCGCGGCGTTCGACGCGCCGTGCGCGGTTGTGCACCACCAGTCCTTTGATGCCCAAGTCGGAGATGAGGACGTTGGAACCATCCCCGAGGAGCGTAAAGGGAAGATTCGCGGCGCGTGCGGTTCGGATCGCGAGCACGAGTTCATCAGGGGTCTCGGCAGGGTAGTACCATTCGGCGGGACCGCCGATCTTCAGTGTGGTGAGCGGGGCCAGGGAGTGATTCCTCTGGAGACGAGCAAGCAGCGGCATGGTCCAAGCTGGCCAGGCTGAGCCTGTGGGCTTTGGCTGATTGGGAGTATTCGCGGTCACAAGGAGAGTCCTGCGTGCCGGGGGTGGGCGCACGGCTGTGCGCCCCTACACTTCCGGCGCTGGCGGCGCGTCGGGTTTGACCGGAGTGTCCTCGGCCGTGGTGGCGGGGTGTTCGGTCTCGTCGATATAGTTCATCCGGAGTTCGTAGAGAACGTGGCTGAGGTAATCCCTCTCAGTCGCAACGAGATTCCCGGCTGTCTTGCTCTGCAGCATGCCAAGCAAGTCGATCGTGTTTTTGGCAAGCTCCATCTGGCGATCGACTTTCCCGGTCAGGGGATTGATGACTTTGCCCATCTGCATGATCGCGGCAGAATAGAACGACGAGACCAACTGCAGGAACAAGGGATCGGGGTTGTTTTGGTCGGGATTGGTCATAAGGGACTCAGCAGTCTTGGCCTCCAGAGGCATAAGAAAGCACGAAATGGTGCTGTGTCAACACTGCCCCTCACCTCGGCCCCTCTTCCAAAATGGGGGAAAGCAAACTGGCAGCAATGAGGGAATTCTTGGCAGCCGAACTCCCTCTCCCTTTTGGGGAGAGGGTTGGGGTGAGGGGCGCTCCCCGCGCGCACCACGCCCCTCACCCCCGGCCCCTCTCCCAAAAATGGGAGAGGGGGGAAAAGACTCTCAAGGGGCTGAAGCCCCTTGTCCGCCATGCCATCAATCGGGACTTGGAGCATCAGCCTGCTTCGAGCAGTTCCGTGCGGGCGGTGAAACGGCGTTCCCATTCTTCGCACAGCAATTGGTGGTCGGGGGCGGTCAGTTGGGGATCGGATTGCAGGATTTCCCAGGCGGCCTTGCGGGCGGGCTCGACCAGAATCGCGTCGCGGATCAGCTCGGCGATCTGGAATTCGGGGAGGCCGTGCTGGCGGGTGCCGAGGAATTCGCCAGGGCCGCGCAGGCGCAGGTCGGTCTCGGCGATCTCGAAGCCGTCGTTCGTGCGGCACATGACTTCGAGGCGTTCGCGGGCGATAACGCTGGGCTCGGAGCCGAGCATCAGGACACAAATCGACTCGCCGGGGCCACGGCCAATGCGTCCGCGGAGCTGGTGCAATTGGGAGAGGCCGAAACGTTCGGCGTTCTCGATCACCATGAGGCGGGCAGCGGGGGCATCGACACCGACTTCGATCACGGTTGTGGAGACGAGAATGTCAAGATCTCCGTGGTAGAAACGCTCCATCGTGGCGAGACGGTCGACAGACTTCACGCGGCCGTGGACGAGCCCGACGCGACGCTGGGGGAAGCGCTGGCAGAGGGCTTCGTAGCCGTCGGTTGCCGCTCTGAGGTCCGACTTTTCTGATAGCTCTACCAGGGGATAGACGATGTAGGTCAGGTCGCCGCGAGAGCCGGCTTCCTGGATGTAGTCGTAGATCTTCTCGCGGGCGTCCTCTCCCCTCCACGCGGTGCGCACGCGGCCGAGTTGTGGCGGCTTTTCATCGAGAACCGAGACATCGAGGTCGCCATAGAAAGTCAGGGCCAACGTGCGCGGTATGGGCGTGGCGGTCATGATAAGCAGATCGGGGCGGCGACCCTTGTCGACCAGTTTCTGACGCTGGGCCACGCCGAAGCGGTGTTGTTCGTCGATCACGACCATGCCAAGATCGTGGAAATCGACACCTTCGGAGAGGAGCGCGTGCGTGCCGATGATCACACGCGCCTCGCCGCTTGCGATCAGCTTCTGCCGCGTCTTGCGTTCCTGGGAAGAAATCGAGCCGGTGAGCAAGACGGGTGTGATGCCACATGGCGCGAGAAGACGGGTCAATGTGTGGTGATGCTGCTCGGCCAGGATTTCGGTCGGCACCAGAAGGGCGGTCTGCGCACCCGCTTCGGCCCACTGGACCATTGCGAGCGCCGCGACCACGGTCTTACCGGAACCAACGTCGCCCTGCAAGAGGCGGCGCATCGGCCGATCGGAACGGAGATCGGCGGTGATCTCCCCTATCACACGCCGCTGGGCCTTGGTGAGCTTCCAAGGAAGCGAGTCGACAATCTGCCGGGCCCAAGTGCCCGCCGTGGCGCAGGCACGTCCATCCTGCAGCCGGTCGATGGCGGCGCGGCGACGGGCGAGAGTCAACTCCAGAAAGAAGAATTCGTCGAATGCGAGACGGACTCGTGCCTGCTCGGCGTCGGCGGCGGTCTCGGGGAAGTGCGCGTGTGATATCGACCAGGGCAGAGACGGTTGCGCGTGGGAATCGCGCACGGCCTGCGGCAGATAGTCTATGATCGATGTCTCGGCGCCGTCGATGAGAGGTTTGATCACACGGCGCAGGCCGCGCGAATCGAGGCGGGCGGCGCGCCAGACTTCACCGGATGGATAGACCGGGATGACGCGGCCGGTATGAGTGAGGTCATCGGCGTCCCAGTCCTCGAGAATCTCAAGCTCAGGGTGGAGAATCTGGTAGCCATGGAAATAGGTGACCGTGCCGGAGGCCGCGAGGATCACACCTTTCTTCAAAGTCTCCTGCAGGAAGCGCCAACCGGCAAACCAAAGAAGTGAGAGCTCGCCTGTGCCGTCGGTGAGGGTCACTTCAAGGCGAGATTTGCCACCCTTGATCACGCCGGTCATTGCCACTTTGCCGACAACAGTGACGGTCTGCCCCTCCAACAACGCACCGATCCGCGCGATATTCGAGCGGTCGAGGTAGCGTCGCGGGAGATTGAGCAGCAGATCAGCGGCGGTCTCGATGCCGAGTTCATGCAGGACTTGGGCGCGCTTGGGGCCGATGCCCTTGACGAATTGCACGGGGCGGGACCAGACGGGCTGGAGCGACTCGGCGCGCGGCTTGGTGCTCCCTGGTTGGGGCTTTGGGGCCATGGGGGAGGAATATGAGAGTGGGCGGGGCGGGCGCCATCATTTTCGGGGTTGGGGATGGTTAGAAACCCGCTGGGTGCCCCGCAGATTGCCGTGGGAATCGATCCAGGCTCCTCCCGCTGATGCGGTAGAGTGAAGTTGAAAAGCGATGGTAAGGGCGTCCCGCCGAGGCGGGACGCCCTGGATGTTTGGACCTGTGGTTGATGGTGTCAGGTTTCGAAGATCATTGGGGTATCCACAGGAGTGCGTTTCAGGTGCTTGCGTACGAATGCCGGGACTTCGAAATTTTCGGGTTCGCTGTCCGAGAGGGACGGCTGCGTCAGAACTGAAGCGTCGCCCATGGCAATTCCGGCGATGCGGTTGGCTCCAGAGAGGACCCGGTCGGGGGCGAACAGGTCAATCGGGGAGCCGCTGACACGGGTAGTGCGGACCGGCTGAACGATCTCTTCGCGCGCAGGCTTGGTCTTGCGCTGGCCATTGCCGCCGAATCCGGTGGCGATGACTGTCACCGTTATTTCGTCGCCCAGTCGCGGGTCGATTACGGCGCCGAATATGATGTTCGCATCATCACCGGCTGCTTCGTTAATGATCGACGTGGCTTCGTTGACATCGTGGAGCGCGAGGTCGGACCCCCCAGTGATATTCACGAGGACACCGCGCGCGCCGGAGATCGAGACATCTTCGAGCAACGGCGAGTGGATGGCGGCGTAGGCGGCATCTTTGGCCTTGCCTTCGCCGGAGGCGCGGCCGGTTCCCATGATGGCGTCGCCCATTTCGCGCATGACCGTGCGCACATCGGCGAAGTCGCAGTTGATCAGGCCCGGCACGGTGATCAGATCGGCGATACCTTTCGTGGCCTGGTGCAGCACATCGTCGCACAGACAAAAGGCGTCGGTGAGTCGCGTGGTCTTATCAACGATGGTCAGCAGACGCTGATTGGGAATGCAGATCAGGGTATCGACGCGCTCTTTCAGTTCTTCGAGCCCTTCTTCGGCGCGTATGGCGCGTCGTTTCCCCTCGAAATCAAAGGGCCGGGTCACGATTGCCACGGTGAGCGCGCCCTGCTGGCGGGCGAGTTCGGCGATCACCGGAGCCGCACCGGTCCCCGTGCCGCCGCCCATGCCAGCGGTGACAAAGACCATGTCGGCACCGGCCAATGCGGCGCTGACCAGGTCGCGGTCTTCATCGATGGCACGGCGCCCGACGACTGGGTCGGCACCCGCGCCCAGGCCGCGTGTGAGTTTGGTGCCGATCTGGATGCGGCATGCCGCCCTGGACTGCTCCAGATCCTGGGAATCGGTGTTGACGGTGAGAAATTCCACGCCGGTCAGACCGGCGTCGATCATGCGGTTGACGGCATTGCCTCCGGCGCCGCCGACGCCGACGACCTTGATTTTGGCGGCGAGCACATCCTCCAGTGCGTATTCAAATGTCATAGTGGCCTC
>JAGVEK010000355.1 GCA_020058315.1 Candidatus Zixiibacteriota bacterium | reverse complement strand
CGTGAGTGCGGCGGGTCTGGCGGTAGTCGGCGAGGGACGCATTTCGGGCCTGTCGGCTGCGGGACTTGCGGTCGTCTCTGAGGGTCAGATCGCCGGGATCAGCTTGTCCGGACTGGCCACTGTGGGACGGAAGGGCGCCGCGGGTATCCATGTGGGCGGAATGGCGGTCATATCGGAAGGAGACGCGACCGGTATCAACATCGGTGGTCTCGCGACTGTTTGCGAGGGACGGATGCGCGGACTCGCAATCGGAGGTCTGGCGACGGTGAGCAACGGCACGTCCACGGGGATCAGTGTGGGCGGGCTCGCCGTTGTATTGGAGGGGACCGTGTCAGGGCTGACGCTGTCGGGGATCACTACAGTCTGCGAGGCCAATTACACGGGGATCGCAGCTTCCGGCGGATCCGTGATCTGCGCAGGGAATCTCCGCGGCCTGTCTATCGGCGCGATCGCTCTACCTTTACGCACAGGGGACACCTTGAAGCGATGGTCATTGCCCGGCATCAAGGCGCGCAACCTCGCGGGTCTCACGGTGCACGGTATGAACATTCAGGCGAGCGGGCGGGCGTCGGGGATCACGGTTTCCGGAATCCATATCGGTGCTGATGTGCTGAGCGGGCTGAGCGCGGCACCAATCGTGCGCGCGGGGGAAATCAAGGGAATCGCTTTTGGGGTAGTGAATTATTGCACCAGACGGCAGACAGGTATTGCCGTGGGACTGGTCAATTGGGCGGCAGATTTGCGAGGGATTCAGATCGGCCTGCTGAACCACGCAGGCAACAATCCCCGGGGATTGCGGTGGCTGCCGGGGGTCAACGTCCACCTGTAGATGTGGCCGGAGCCTCACCGCTGGGCGCCTTTCAGTCAGCCAGCGGTTGAGCCGGAGAGGGCGTTATCCCCCAACGTCTTTCCCGCCCGTCGCGGCGGCGGAATCCAGGATGCGTACCCCTGCAAACAAGAGTTTGGGCGGGGCAAAATGCCCTCTGAGGAATTCCCAGGCTGGCCAGAGGCCGACCGGAATTCGCGGTGGCCGTGTAAATGAGGATGGATTTGGACCGAAGATTGAGTATTGCAGTTGGGCGCCCAGTGTGTATAATGCAGGAGTCATGAGTCACCGAAACCCCAAGCGAGGACGGAGCATGCAACTGAGATACTGGTCACTGGTAACGGCGGCAGCGGCCCTATTGACGGTGACCACCGCCAGTGCCCAAGACAGCACCAAGCAGGTGGAGACGAGAAAGGCACGTATCGAGGTGCCGCAAACGAAATTCGACTTCGGGTATGTCCCTCAGGGATCGACGATTTCGCACGTCTTCTGGCTGAAGAGCGTCGGCGCGGATACACTTCGAATCACCGACATCCGGCCTGGGTGAGGATGCACAAAGGCTCCGCTGAAGAAAAAGGAGCTTGCTGTCGGGGACAGCACAGAAGTTGAGCTTATTTTTTCGACGGGACATTACAGTTCACGTGTCAGCAAGAACGCGAGCATCTTGTGCAATTCGGCCGGGAATCCCCCGGGTCTGACGATTTCGGCCTGGCCAATCATCAGCCGGGACTCGTTGAAGTTGTTCACAGTGATGCCGTTTCAGATATCGCTTGATTCATTGCGTCCTGAACAGCAAAAGAAAGCATGGGAGTACGGCGTAACCGTCAAGAACTCATCGAGCGAGGCAATCGAGCTGACGCTTGTTTCGGCACCGACCAAGTACATGACAATCGACATGCCGGGCGGCAGGATCAAACCCGGCAAAGAAAAGACGATCACAATCAAGATCGACAAAGACATTGCCGACCAAACCTTTAGCAAGTCATTCACGATCGAGGCCTCGGACTCGGCCAAGACCCGTGTCACCATCCCGATCTCGAAAGCCGCGCGCTGGGGAGATGCCCAGCAACCAGCCAAGTCAGGATAGGTCGCACACAGACCGGTTTCTTTTGCGGGCACGCCGGCCTTCACCGGCGTGCCCGTTGCTCATTGGTTCAGAAAGACCGCAGAGAATCGCGCGCCCAATGGACCCATCCATCAGCTACATGAGATCGATTCCCAACCACCCATCACAAGGAGTTCAGCCAAGATGAAGAGTAAGGTCATGTTGCTCGCGCTGGCGCTGGTCGCCGGCACGGCCCCCGCACCACGAGCCGCGGATCCGGCACCGCCCAAGACAGTGGGGCCAAAGCTTGAGGTACCGGAGACGGTGTTCGACTACGGCTATACCACCCAGGCATCCAAGATCTCCCATGTCTTCTGGCTGAAGAACAGCGGGACCGACACGCTGCGCCTCACCGATGTGCGCCCCGGATGCGGTTGCACGAAAGCGCCCCTGAAGAAGAAGGCGCTGTCGGCCGGCGATAGCACAGGCGTCGAAGTTATTTTTTCGACGGGAGTATACAGCGGAGCCGTGAGGAAATCCTCCACCATCCTGATGGAATCGCCCGGGGAGGCTCCTCCGGTGCTGGCTTTCACCGCGTTCCCGACACCGACTCCGGACTCACTGAGGCCGGTGACTTTCAGCCCACCGCGCCTGAACTTAGACAGTCTGCGAGACCTGGCCAAGGCCCCGGTCTGGGACTGCAAGGTCAGTGTCCATAACTGGTCAGACCAGAAGCTCCAGATACGGCAGGTGTCACCGCCACTTGCCCACATCCATGTTGATATACCGAAGGGAGATATTGCCCCCGGAGAAGCATCCTCTCTGCAAATCACGATCGATCCGGTGGATGCTGACACAATGATCGTAAAGTCTCTGACATTTGAGGTGTCTGACTCCAGCCACACGCGGTACACGCTGCCAATCGTGAAGGAGAATCGCTGGATACAAACACCTGCGGCCGCACATTAATCTCGATTCATCGGTGGATGATCAAGACCCCGTCGCACGGCGCGGCGGGGCCTTATCCTTTGGTGCCCGCCCCAGAGCTTGGACGGCGCTGCAGGCGTTCAATTCGGGATCGGGTCGGCTGAAGAGTCGATGCCGACTGGAGCTTTGGATCAAATTCGGGGTGTGAGACGATGACAAAACGATGGCTCCCCCAGCCGGAACCGGGCCCGGTTCGCACGAGGCGGTTGAACAGATCGCAGTTCCATCATACCTTGGGATCGCAGAGGAGACGATGATGAGTATCATTCTTGATGGTTCGGGTCTGACAATCGACAAGCTGGTTCGCATCGCCCGTCACGGCGAGAAAGTGGAACTTCACCCGGATGCGCTCCTGCGGATCAAGAAATGCCGGGCGATGCTGGAGGAGAAGCTTCAGGCCCGGGAGATCATGTACGGTGTCAACACCGGGATCGGGGAATTCTCGGAAGTCGTGCTGACCGATGAGCAGGTCCAGCAGTTTCAGAGATACCTGATCTACAATCACGCCGCGGGGATCGGCGATCCGGCGCCAATTGAGCATGTCCGGGGCGCAATGGCCGGCCGGATCAATGTGCACGCGCACGGGAATTCCGGGTGCCGTCCCGAGATTACGCTCACTCTACTGGAGATGCTAAACAAGGGTGTGACGCCGGTCGTGTGTCAGAAAGGATCGGTGGGCGCTTCGGGAGATCTGGCGCCGATGTCGCAGATTGCACTCCTGCTCATGGGTGAGGGCGAGGCGTTCTACCAGGGGCAACGTCTGCCGGGCAAGGCGGCGTTGGACAGAGCGGGAATTCCCATCCCCTACTTGCAGGCGCGTGACGGGCTGGCGACGATCAACGGCTCCAACCTCCTGACCGCGATGAGCGCGATTCACCTCTGGGACATGAACCGTTGGCTCAAGCAGGCCGAAATTGCCTGCGCGATGAGTCTGGAAGCGCTCTTCGCAAATATGAAACCGTACAACGCGCTCCTGCACGAATTGCGCGGGTTTCCAGGAGCGGTGCGCAGCGCCAAGGCGATCATGAAGTGCATTGAAAGCAGCGATCTGGTCACTGGCAAGCTGAAGACCAAAGTGCAGGACGCGTATTCGATGCGCTCATCGCCACAAGTGATTGGTGCGGCACACGATGCTCTGGCATTCGCGCGTGCTCAAGTGGAAATTGAGCTGAACGGGGTTGGCGACAATCCAATCTTCATTCCGGAGAAGAAACTGACGCTGACAGGCGCCAACTTCCAGGGATCACCGGTTTCGCTGCCTATGGACATGGCGGGAATTGCGATCACGATGGTGTGCGTACTGGCGGAACGCCGTCTGAATCGTCTGACCAATCCGGCTTTGAGTGTCGGCCTTCCTCCGTTCCTGACCAAGGGTGCCAGCATGTTCTCAGGCATGATGCTCAGCCAGTACACGGCGGACACGCTCATTGTGGAGCAGCGAATGCTTTCCGCGCCGGCCAGCATTGGCTCAATTCCCGCCGCCGCCGATCAAGAGGATTTTGTCTCCATGGGGATGAACACGGCACTCAAGAATGGCCAGATCATCGAAAACGCCTATGGTGTTCTCGGGATCGAACTCATGGCGGCGGCGCAGGCACTGGACTTCCGTGATTTCACTCCCGGAAAAGGTGTATCGACCGCCAAATCTGTCATCCGCAAGCACGTTGCTCATCTCGATGAAGACCGGCCGATGTACCCGGATCATAACATCATGCAGGCGCTGGTGAAGTCGGGGCAGATTCTGGTGGAGGTCGAGAGGGTCGTGGGAAGTTTGGGGAAGGATTACTAATCCGATCCGATTGCGCAGGTTTTTCAGGCAAGGGACATCATGCCCCTTGTCCGCTCTGCTGGCGGTATTGCCAAATTCGCGGATTCATCAGGACTTGAAAGCATTTAGGCCGAACATGCTCTACAGGACAATCCCAAACGTCGAACCCGACCTCTCCATCCTGGGCTTCGGCTGCATGCGTCTGCCCGTGGACACGGACGGCCACATCAATGAGCCTCTGGCGACAGAGATGCTCCGCTTCGCAATCGAACGTGGCGTGAATTACGTTGATACGGCCTATCCGTATCACAACGGGGAAAGCGAACCGTTTGTCGGGCGGGCGCTGCAAGACGGGTATCGGGAGAAAGTGCAGCTTGCGACAAAACTGCCGAGCTGGCTGATCAACACGCGTGAGGACATGGATCGATACCTCGACGAGCAGCTTGTCCGGCTGCAGACGAGCCAAATTGACTTCTACCTCGTTCATTCGCTCGGCAAGGCATCTTGGGAAAAGATCTCGCAGCTTGGGATCATGGAATTCCTCGACAGTGCAATCGCCGACGGGCGAATACGGTATGCGGGATTCTCATTCCACGATCAGATCGACGTCTTCAAAGGGATTGTCGATGCTTACGATTGGACCTTCTGCCAGATTCAATACAACTTCATGGATGAGGGGTATCAGGCAGGATCGGACGGGCTGCGTTACGCTGCGGGCAAGGGGCTTGGGATTGTGATTATGGAGCCGCTCCGTGGCGGCGTGCTCACACGAGAAATCGCGGGAATTCGCGAGATCTGGAATCGGGCGCCGGTGCAGCGCAGCCTGGCTGAGTGGGCGTTGAGATGGATATGGAACCACCCGGAGATTGCCGTGGTCCTCTCGGGCATGTCGACGCTCGAACAAGTGCGGGAGAACATTGCCTGTGCTGAGTCAGCGCACCCCGGCTCCCTCATGCCAGGGGAACTTACACTGTTCGATGATGTCAAATCAGAATACCGGAGACGGATCAAAATCGCTTGCACGAGTTGCGACTATTGTCTCCCCTGCCCTTCCGGCGTGAACATTCCCACCTGTTTTGAAATGTACAATCTGGCGCACATGTACGATGCACCTGACCGCGCAAAGGCCATCTACGAATTCATGTTGAAAGCCGGAGTCTCAAACGGACCGGGATTCGCGTCCCAGTGCGATGAGTGCGGCACTTGCGTGAAACTCTGCCCACAGGGGATTCTCACCCAGGAGCGGATCAAGGAAGTTGCGGCGTATTTCGGCAAATGAACGGTTTCGCAGCTCTGCAGGAGGTTGGCCATGGGCCACATGACTGCAAAAGACATTTACCGCGAACTCGGCAGGAAGATTGACGGCCTGACGGTCAGGGTCCCGTGGAACGAGACCCTGCATGCCATGCTCCGCGCGCTCTACAGCACCGAAGAAGCCGATCTCGTTGTTCGAATGCCCTTTGGGCTGGCCACCCTGCCGAAGGTTGCAGAAGCATCCGGACTGCCCAACGCTGAAGTGCGGCGACTCCTGGAGAGCCTATGCGACAAAGGTCTGGTGATGGACATCTGGCTTCGAGGGGAATACCACTACACCATTTCACCGCTGATCATCGGCATCTTCGAACTGACCATGATGCGCACTGGAGCCAACCTGCCGACTCGCGAATGGGCGGAACTGTTCCATGACTACCTGCAGGCGCCGGGGACATTCTATGCCGCCAATTTCGGCCATGGTGAACGCGTCTCTGTCGTGCGGACTTTGCCACACGAGGAGGCACTCGGCACCAGCGAGCATGTCGAGGTGCTGGACTACGAGAAAGCTGCTGCGATTGTGTCGGAGGCCAAGTCGTTCGCAATTGGCT
Organism: Candidatus Zixiibacteriota bacterium; assembly: GCA_020058315.1. Taxonomy (GTDB): domain Bacteria; phylum Zixibacteria; class MSB-5A5; order WJJR01; family WJJR01; genus JACRMA01. Next base: position 1,793 of record JAGVEK010000355.1, on the reverse strand, counting down.
TGTGTTCCTGCCGTCATGAGAAGCTCCATGCCGGTTTGAAATCCTGCGATATCCCTCTCGAAACTTGTTCGACCTTGGGCTCGGGTACGGAATACATGGTCCGTCGCGGTTTCGCACGGGAGGTTTCACAATCGGAGATGCAAGACAACCTGGCTCGCTCCAGGGAGATTGGACTCGTGCTGATGGCAGACAACGTGCGCCGCGACGTGTCATTCATTTGCCACTGCTGCCCGTGCTGCTGCAATGTTCTTTTGGGTGTCAGCAAGTTCGGCTATCCCAACACGGTAGTGACCTCCACGTTCATGGCACGGCGCGACGCCGGCATATGCAGTGAATGCGGGACATGTGCTGAGGCATGCCCCATCGATGCCATCACATTCAATGATGAAATCGTGTCACACGTGGACGAATCGGTGTGCCTTGGATGCGGTGTTTGCGCCGTCAAGTGCCCGTCAGGTGCCATGACGCTGGTCAAACGCAAGCAGCGTGTCTTACACCCGGAGAACACGATCGAGCGTGTCGTCCTCCAGTGCCTTGAGCGCGGGACTTTGCAGAATCTGCTGTTTCCAGATCCAAACAATACGACGCAGGCGTTCATGCGCGCCTTTGTCGGCGCATTCCTCCGACTGGCACCGGTCAAGCGGGCTTTGATGGGCGACACTCTCCGGTCGCGTTTCTTGGCGTCGATTCAAAGGAATGCTTAATGCCCGATCGGGGCCCGGTCTTCCCCCGCCGGGTCGTGCGAATTGACTTGACGAATGACTCAGATCGAGGATGCCTCACCCCAATGATGAGACACATCACCCCACTCGCATACGCGACCTTGTTTCTGCTTCTCGCCCCCTTCATTCTGGAAGGGGAGGCAAAGCCAAACGAGGTTACACACGTTGTCTCTCATGACAAGACACTGGTGGTCACGGACCCCTCGAAGGGATTCAACGCGTACAAGAGTTGGGCGGTTTTCCCAACCGCCGCCGTTGAGTACCGCCGTGTGGTTCTCTCGGTCACCTACCGTTGCCCGGACAGCCTGCGATGCGGGGAGTGGGACTACATCGATGCCATCAACCTTCGCCGGGTCGGTGGGATTGCTTCCGCATCCAAAGACATCGAACTGGCCCGGATGATTTCGCCTTATGGCTCACGCTTCGGGCCGGCATGGCACTTTACGTGGCGGGTCGACATTTCGGATTTTGCCTTTCTCCTTCACGACTCGGTGGAGGTCGAGTTCAATCACGGCGGATATGAGAGCAATACTGACCGTGGGTGGCGGATCACGTTGGACTTCGCGCTGACCGAGGGAAGACCCCCGATGCAATGTGTGGGGCTGGATACGCTGTGGAATGGGTCGTTCCCCCATGGTGACAGCTCACAACCGATTGAAAGCCTTCTGCATCCCATCTCGTTTACCGGCCGTTATGGCGCGCAGGTGGCGCGTCTGCGAATTATGCAAACGGGTCACGGGATGGACGACTCCGAGAACTGCGCGGAATTCTGCAGTAAGTACCGCCGGGTATTGCTCGATGATTCGCTTTGTGATCAGCGTCAGATCTGGCGCAAGTGCGGCACGAATCCGTTATACCCGCAGGCCGGCACCTGGCTTTACGACCGAGCCAACTGGTGCCCCGGCGCGATGGTCTATCCTGATGTATATGATTTTCCGGTCCGATCAGGCGAGACACATGTCTTGGACATTGATATGCAGCCGTACGTTAACCCAAAGACCCCCTCAGCGAGTTACTGCATCCACTCGTACTTGTTCTACTGCACTGTTCCCTGGGCGGCCAACGACGTGT
>JAGVEK010000529.1 GCA_020058315.1 Candidatus Zixiibacteriota bacterium | reverse complement strand
CGATATGGTCGGAGAAATGCCCGGCGAACGGCGACAGGAGCGCCATCATGATCGGTTGCGCTACCAGAATCAAGCCGGCGTCACGCGGATTCAGCCCCTTGATGTACTGAAGATACAAACTCAGCAGGAAGCCGCTGGCAAACGTCGCGCTGTAGTTGATCAGCGCGGCGAGATTCGACATCGCGAAGATCGTGTTGTTCTTGAACAGATTCATGCTCAAGACAGGATGCGGCGCCTTCAGTTCCCATCGCACGAATGCCACCAAGCCCGTGATCCCGATCAGGATCAACCCGACGCCGGACCGCCGCGGCAGGATCGACAGGCCGCACATCACGCCGATCAGGGTAAGGCTGTAGATAATGGCGCCGATCAGATCGAACTTCTCCCCTCTCGCTTCGGCCCATTCGCTCTTGAGCTTCCACAACACCATGACCACGATGATCAATCCCAAGGGCACGTTGGCGAAAAAGACACTGCGCCAGCCGAAATGCTGGGTCAGGAATCCGCCGACCAGCGGGCCGATCGAAAGTCCCACATAGACCGCGGCGACATTGATCCCCAGCGCCTTGCCCCGCTCGCCGGGTGGATAGACCGATGTGAGGATCGCCACGCCGGTGCCGAAGATCATCGAGCCGCCGAGCCCCTGCATCACCCGGAAAGCAATCAGCGATGTCGCCGACTGGGCCACTCCGCAGAGGAACGACGCCACCGTGTAAATCAGTATGCCCCAAGTGAAAACTCGTTTGCGCCCGTGGATGTCGGCAAACTTCCCGAATGGAACCAGGAACATGGCCGCGGCGAGGATGTACGACGACGCCACCCAGCTCAGCACGATGGCATCCAGAGCGAACTCCTTGCCGATCACCGGCAAGGCGATGTTGATCGCCGAGCCCATCAGCGGCGTCAGAAATGCACTGAGTGTTGCGATGAAAAGGACGATGCCCTTGGAGTCGGAACTCGAGCTTGAAGCGGGCATGGCGGGAGCGTGCTGCGATGCTGCGAGGGAGCCGGTGGGCAAAGCCCACCCCTACCCCTTCCAGATATGCACCGCCTCGCCTCGGGCGTCGGCGGCTGCTTCCATCAGCGACTCGGAGAAGGTCGGGTGGACATGGATGGTCGTGGCGAGGTCCTCGGCGGTGGCCTCCATCTCGATGGCCAGCGCCGCTTCGGCGATCATGTCGCCGGCGGTCGGGGCGACAATGTGCACACCCAGAATCGTGTCAGTCGACTTCTGGGCGATAATCTTCACAAACCCATCCATCGCGCCGGTCGCAACACCGCGTCCCAACGCTACCAGCGGGAATTTGCCGATGGCGATTTCAAGACCTGTTTGCCGGGCTTCGTCCTCGGAGAGACCGACTGTCGCGATCTCCGGATGCAGGAAGACGGCGCCGGGGACCGAACGGTAGTCCATTGACGCCGTATGCCCGCAGGCGACCTCAGCGGCTATGTGCGCTTCGCGAGAGGCTTTGTGTGCCAACAGCTTGCGACCGGCGACATCGCCGATGGCGAAGACATTCGAAACATTGGTGCGCATCTGCGCATCGGTTGTGATGAAGCCGCGTGTGTCGCATGTCACGCCAGCGGTCTTCAGACCCAGGTCGTCGCTATTGGGTTTCAACCCCACCGCTACGAGCACACGGTCGGCCATGAGTGGCGCAGGCGGTTTGCCTTTGGTGCTTTCCAGAGTCAGGGTCCAGCGCTTGTCTTTGCCTTGAGTGGCCGAAGCGACTTTGGTGTCGGTCAGCGTGCTGATGCCCGACTTCTTCAGTCCCTCAGCGGCCGCCTTGCACAAGTCGATGTCAAAGCCGGGTAGCAACGTCGGCATCATCTCGACCACGGTAACTTTCGATCCAAGGGCGGCGTAGACCTCCGCCATTTCCAGGCCGATCGCCCCGCCGCCAATCACGACGAAATCCTTGGGGACGCCGCGCACTTCCAGCGCCTCGAAGTAGGTGATGATCGTCTCGCCGTCGGGTTTGAGGTTGGGCAGCTCGACCGGACGCGCGCCGGTGGCGATGATGATGCTGCCGGCATCGATCATGGTCGATTTCCCGTCGGCGCCGGTCACCACGATCGTGTTGTGCCCGGCCAGACGCGCCTGCCCGGCGATCCAGTCGACGCCGTTTTTCTTCAATAGGAACTCGACGCCTTTGACCAGCCGGTCGACCACCCGGTCCTTCTTGGCGCGCAGCTTGTCGGTGTCGACTTTGATCTCACCGGTGGTGATGCCAAACTCACCGGCATGCCGCAGCGTTTTCAGAATCCCGGCGGCGTGCAGGAGTGTCTTCGACGGGATGCATCCCCACGATGTGCAGATGCCCCCGGCCTTGGCGCGTTCGATCACGGCGACTTTCTTGCCCAGTTGGGCGGCGCGGACGGCGGCAACATACCCCCCCGGCCCAGCCCCGATCACGCATATATCGTATTTCATCAGATAACCCTCTCTCCCATCGCCTCGTCGGTTCGCCGTGGCGAGACTCCAATCAACCGCCCAAGGAACCGAAGGCGACATCCATTGTCAATACGCGGCCAGAGCGGGGGGAGGTTCCCACACAACAGAGAACCCTCACCCTGGCCCTCTCCCTGCAAAAGGAAGAGGGAGCAAGGTGTCCCATGGATGCTTCCCGATGTCCTCGGATTCTGATAACACCCCGCTTCAGCGGGGTGGCGAGAGGG
>JAGVEK010000441.1 GCA_020058315.1 Candidatus Zixiibacteriota bacterium | reverse complement strand
GTCGCCGCCGTGGGAATCCTGGCACTGGCGCCGATGCTGGTCGTTTCCATCCAGGGCAATGGCCATGCGGACAGTCTGACGACCGCCACCATGAAAGCCCAGACCATGCTTGAGACGCTCAAGCAACAGGACCCGCTGCCACCCATTCCCTACCAGAATGCAATTGCAGATACCGCCGACGGCATGATGCAGTATGTGGAAATCGACAACCATGCATCGGACATCGCCATCCCCACCGGAGTGAACCGCCTTTCTGTGACTGTGACCTGGACAGATAAGGGCGGCGTCGACCGATCCATCCAATACTCGACCTTCAGAGCGCAATAACGAGAGACACTTCGTGTTGAGCGTCCATTGCACGGGACGGAAGAACCGGCATCCGCTGAGACAAAAATCGGGAATGACGATTATTGAGCTGTTGATGGCCGCGGTACTTTCGGCGATTGTGGCGGGAGCCGCTCTTGATTTCTACGTGACCCAGCATGAGAACTGGATCACTCAGGCGAACGTCTCCGAGATACAGCAGCCGCTGCGCGTTTCCGCAGAGGAGGTTTCCTCGACACTCACGACGAATATGTCCTTCACCATGTCCGACGCCACGATCTTCAACCGCGGCGAGTGGGCCAAGATGCAGTCGCAATTGCCCGCCCCGACAGGGGCGCTGGTTGCCAATCCGAATTACGACCCGACCTACGTCCCCCGCTACTACACGATGAGTCCAAATGATCCGGTGTACATTTTCAACAAACCCAAGATTGTCAATGGGACGGCAAAGGGGACATACTTCGACCCGACGACGCTCACCTGGAGAGGTAAAGAACTGACGACATCCTACGATTTGACGTGGCTGGCACAAGGCGGGACCTACTAACGCAAGCGAGTGCGGGGAGGTTTTCGACGGGCGGCTGTGGCCGCCCGTCTGCTTTCCAGCCAGTCCGGTTGTCAGCACGTGCTCGATTGCGCAAATGATTGTGCGACGAAGCCGTAGAGTGCGTGAGGAGGTTCTGTCGCATTGACCAGCCACGTCGAAAACATTCTCCGTTCGACCCTCATGGTTTTCCTTGAGGCGGCTCCGTATATCGTGCTGGGCCTGCTGGCCGCGGCAATTCTCTACGCATTCTTTCCCCGTGAGAAGATCGAACAGCACTTCGGACGTAAAGGGATCTGGCCGGTCATCAAGGCATCCCTGATTGGGATCCCTCTCCCCTTGTGCTCGTGCGGTGTGCTTCCCATGGCGATGTCTCTGCGGGATCGCGGCGCTTCGCGCGGGGCCACGGTTTCCTTTCTGGTGTCGACCCCCGAAACAGGCGTGGACTCGATTGCTGTAACATATGCCCTGATCAATCCTGTCATGACCATTCTGCGGCCGGTTGCCGCTTTCATTTCTGCGGCGGTGGCGGGGCTGGCGGTAGATGCGTGGGGTGGCCGTGAAGTGAACGCGGAGCAAGGCCACGACACGGACTGCCAGGTGTGCGGCGATCATGATTGCGAGACCGATCACGCATGGACGACCCGGCTGCGCGGCTCACTCCGGTACATCGTGAACGACTTCTTCCCCGACATTGCCAACTGGCTGCTTTTGGGGCTGGTGGTTTCCGGGATTGTCGCCGCGCTGGTGCCATCAGATTTTCTGGCCGACGTTCCTGTTTCCGCGCAACTATTCCTCGCCGTGGCCGCTGGTGTGCCAATCTATATTTGTGCCTCGGCCTCCACGCCGATCGCGGCAGTTCTGATGGCGAAGGGGGTGTCACCTGGGGCCGCGCTGGTGTTCTTGCTTGTTGGCCCGGCGACAAATCTGGCGTCACTGCTGGTGGTGGGCCGTCGGCTGGGGAAACGGACAGCGATCATATACCTGTTATCCCTCGTGCTTGTCGCCCTGCTGATCGGCTGGCTTGTGAACGCAACCATGGGGGGATGGAACTGGGTTCCCCGAATTGCCAATCCAGAATTGCACGAGCATTACACCCTCTTCAATTGGCTGGGCGCTGGTCTCTTGCTCTTGGGATTTCTCTATACGTGGTGGCGGCAGATGCGGCCACGGCGCAGTGATCTGGCCCACCTGCGCCAACAAGAAGAATAGAAGTCACACGCAAAGGTGCTCTAACGCTTCTGCCCACTGCAGGCTGAGTCGATCTATGGTAGGGCATCCCGCAACCCCACCATACGCGTCGTTCGCCTTCGGCGAACTCGCTTCTGGTGGGCCACCGACAATTGCGATAGTCGGGAACCCACCTCCGCAAGACCGTCAAGCTATGCGGCCAATTCAGGGGCGTCTTGCAACACGCCCCCGCCGTGCCAAGGAATCTACCTGTGGTAGGATTCGCCGCGATTGATGGAGAAGGCGCGGGCGATTTGCTCCATCGCTACGATCAGCGCCAGTTCATGGGGGAGTGTTATGGGTCCGAGCGACCAGACCAGATCGGCCCAGTCAAGCACGGTTTGATCGAGTCCCCATGGTCCGCCGATGATGATTAGGGCGCGGCCACTGTGGTGATCAATTTCTTTGCGCCATAGCTGCGCGAAGTGTTCGGATGTGAATGAACGGCCCCCAGTGTCGCAGGCGACCTTGAATCCGGAGAGCGCGGAGGTGGCCTCCAGGAGACGTTTGGCTTCGACGCGTTTCTCAGCATCCGGTGAGCCGGCGCGGCTCGATGCGGCGCGGACGAACAGCATATCGACCTGCGCGTACTTCGAGAGGAACTTCGTGTAGTGATCGACTGCCTGGAGTGTCCAGGGGGTAGACGGGCGGCCGACGGTGAGGAATGTTGTTTTCATCGGCATTGCGGTGGACTTAGTGGACTTGGTGGACGTCGTGGACCCAGTGGACCAATTTGTCGATTGCCACATCAATCGAAGAGGGCCTGGACGAATTCGTCGGGATCGAAGGTTTCGAGATCATCGATGGCTTCGCCGATGCCGACCCATCGTACCGGGATTTTCAACTGGTGCGCGATGGCGAGGACAATGCCGCCTTTGGCGGTGCCGTCAAGTTTGGTCAGGACGATACCACTGACACCAGCCACGCGCGTAAACTCGGCGGCCTGGGCGAGACCGTTTTGTCCGGTTGTGGCGTCCATCACAAGCAGAACTTCGACGGTGCCGCACTGCGGACCGAGCGCTTTGTCGACACTGCGTCTGATCTTTGCGAGCTCGGCCATCAGGTTCGATTTGCTGTGCAGGCGGCCGGCGGTGTCGATCAGAACATGGTTGATGCCGCGTGCCTTGGCAGCCTGGATCGCGTCAAAGGCCACGGCAGCCGGATCCCCTCCGGGAGCAGAACCGACAAGCTGCGCCTTCGCCCGCTCGGCCCAGATCTCGAGTTGCTCCCCTGCTGCGGCGCGGAAGGTGTCGGCGGCAGCGAACAACACGCGCCGACCGACTTGCGTGTAATGACAGCCGATCTTGCCGATCGAGGTTGTCTTGCCGACGCCATTGACTCCGACGAAGATCGTGACGATTGGGTCACCGGCCGCAAGGGATTCTTCTGGAGGGAGACCGCTTGACAGGATCGACTTCATTTCATCT
>JAGVEK010000336.1 GCA_020058315.1 Candidatus Zixiibacteriota bacterium | reverse complement strand
TTCCGATTCGTTCCAGCGGCTTCGCCAGAGGAACTCCCCGTCGTTGGTGCGGTGGGTGTGGCCCCGCAACAGGGCGTTCAGGCGCCCGACGGTGTGCTCCAGGCCCACGGCCATGGCCATCACCAGCCCCCGGAAGTGCGGCCAGGCGGGCTTGGAAAAGAAACGTCGCTGCGGACGAAAAAAACTGGACAAGACGCGGGGCATCGTGCCGATGGTCATCATGCGGTGGTCCTCCTGACCGGGTGTCGTTCCCAACACCGGTATCGGCAGGAAACACCGCATTTTTGTTGCCCTATCCGCGTTCACGACGAAAATCGGTCAGTTTGAGTAAGTGAAAACCGCGAAAGCAAAACCTCGAGGAAATGATTCTCGATGTCATCAAGGGGGCGAACGAAATCGGGAGAAAGGGGTATCATAAGCCAGCTCCTCAATACATCGCCGTGCCGGATCGGAACCTACAGAGCGCACTCAGGCTATATCAATCTCATGGCAGAGGCCAATTCGCGCCGAGGCCGCGTCGAATGTCTCACCCGCTTACAACTTCCCGCCAGACGGCTTCCGCGCGCCCGCGATCGCTACGACCTCCCCGACCCCTGCGATAGCAGCATGCGTCCGTTCCCATCGACATTGATAGGTTTGATCACTAAGTTTAAGTGGTCGGCGAACATCAGGGACTCTCAACACGAGCCCTAGGCACAGCGGCGATTGTCTTGCACTTGCGACAGAAGATCGCTCGCATTTTCCACAGCACGCACTTGCTTCCGCAAAGCGGGCAATTGCAGATTCTAAGGAGACCAACTGTCCCCAATAACGGCAACAACATATTGAAGCTCGCGACAACTAGAGCTGGCAGCGCAATCGGCCATAACCAGTACGAGACCGCAAGGCCAGTAACGCTCAAGGCGGCAAGCGCGCCAAACGCAAGCTCGTTTCGCACGACCACAGAAGGCGTCAGCGACTCGAATCTGGACAACGCCCGCTTTAGCTCTTGCGCTCTCTCGACCGCCGGACTTGTCCGGAGCACGCCATTCACAAGTTCCCTCGACTCAGCAATCCGTCCGAGCTGCAAATGGGTGTGGCACAGATCAATGACCGAGTCTGGCTTTAGGTCTGGAGAGCCTCGCACTGGGCCTAGCGCTTCAGCCGAAAGTTCGAAACACCTGCGCGCTTGTGCATAGGCACCGGTGCCGCGAAACTGGTAGCCGGCGCGGACGAGCGCCTTTCCAAGCTGCGCACGGAGGTTCATGCAGGCAAAATCACGTGAGCTGGTCCTTTCGAGAACGTCCAGCGCACGCTCGTAGTGTTTGAATCCATTTGGCATGGCCGTCGAGAAAAGACATGCCCGAGCGAGTTGGGTGAGGGCGCTGGCGAGGAGAAGCGTGGGTCTCGATTCTTCAGGACGAGCCTGCCGCAATGCTTCGTAGCGTTCGATAGCTTGCTCCAGGAGCGCCCGAGCCTCATCCGATTGACCGTGGGCTTGAACAGCCGCGGCCTTTTTCCAAAGGTCTTCGGCCTCACGCTCATCGTTCCACAGACAGTACGCCACAACGTTTCCGCACTTGTCGGCGACGAAAAGCGTAGACTCGTCCACGGAGAAGCTCATGTCCTCAATCGGGTCCGGATAGGCCTCGACCACTAGTAACTGCAGATTCGAGCCTGCTGCCACAAACAGACGGCGGGAATCGGCTGAGTGTGCGGCAATCCATCTCCCTTTGGGAGAGAACACAAGGCCACCGACGTTCGTCATTAAAGTATTCACACAAGTGGAACGTTTCGAATCGGGATCGAAGCAGACCATTCCGCCGCTCTCAAGAGCCACCACAAGATTCCCGGTTGGCGCCCAGGCAAAGGCCGAGCCCGGGTTATCCAACTGAAGAGATGCCTCAACATCAGGAGGTTGAGCATCAAGATGTACAATCTCGACGAAGTCTACTGCTCCTGAGGACCATCCAAGGGCCGCCCGGGTACCATCAGGGGAAACGGCAAGAATACCAATGTGCCACACTGTTTCCACGACGGCGCTATCAGGAGTCTCATGTGCTCTCGAAGCCTCGGGACAACGAAGTACTAGAAACTCGGGACGAGAAGCTCGTTTGAGCGGCCATGTCTTCTTGCTACCGGTATGTACATCAACAACCATGAGGCGTGCCCCGGCGAAGATCAGCTTTCCCCCGTAGCAATGCGAGAGCGCCAAGGAGTTTTCGGAAAAGTCTGCGATGCTTGGTTTAGGATTAGCGAAATCCTCGATCAAGAAGTCGATGTCCGTCAAGTCAATAATGCCATCAAGAGATTGCCAGTCGGGTGATCGGAAGATGCGGTATGGTAACCAGCACTTTGGGCCGTGCCCTATCGTAATTCCCTTGGGCATCGAGGCCGCCCACTTGGGGACACGTGCCACGAGTTGACCCATCGGGGCAACAAGTACGGCATAGGCTTGCTGATCGTGCGAGGATGTTAGCGCACACCCGGAGGTGCGCAAGGTGTCTTTACTCAACGGTATGAAGACCCGGGGGGTGACCCCCGCGTCGCTACGCAAAAGGCCGTGATGTCCCATAAAGCGTGCGACAGCCCTTCCAGGTGATGCAACCGACTCTTGCGCGGATATCTTGCCCTCGTCAGTCAGCCGAATCTGGAAGAGGTCGGGCGGCGAACGATACGCGACCCAGAGCCGGTTTTCGTCAAGGAAGCATACGGCCTCAACGAAATGGCAACCTGCATGCACTTGGTCAACTAGCTCTAGGCCTGGTACGCGAAATATACGCACGCCACCATCGGCGCAGCCAGCGGCCACAAACTTACAATTCGGGCTAACCACAATGCACCTAATCCATCTAGGATCGAGGCCTGGCCGGCGAGGGGGAGACGACGGATTCGCAAAATCAAGAGTCAATCCGGGTATTACATCGGGAGGCGTCTTCGTATCCCAGAAGATTTCCGTGGGGAGCTTGGAGGGGTCAACAGAACTCTCGATTTGCGTCGCCCCCAGCATGGTTAAGCCGCCTTCAGCCTCATAACAGCGGATCCATCCTGACACATCTCCTACAAGCAAGTATTTGCCATTTGCGCTCAATGCGACAGCCGTAACCGTGGCAGGGAGCTGGATACCGGTATCCTTCCATGCTGCGTCGACCACCCGCAATGTGCCTACTCCCCTCCCTCGCCCCACGAAGATCACATCACCATTGGTAGCGATAGCCGCGATAGGACAGGTGACACCCTGACCGGATCTTTGTGTTGTTTCTTGAAAAGGCGCTGTGGCAGCATGCAAAACGTACCCTGTCAATCCTGTCAGCAGGAGGTGGCTTCTATTCTCAGCAAAGGCCAACTGAGTGTAACCAGCCCAGCGCGAATTGAACGAATTGAGTTTGGCACCTGACTCTGGATCCCAGAGACTCACAGTTGTACCATCACCAAGAGTGGCCCCATTCCCTCGCACTGTTACTAAGTCACTACCTGGAAGCAGGGCTAGCAGGTCTACGCGTTCGGGCAAGCGTTGCTGCAAGCGCCCAGTGCCTAGGTTCCAAATACACAATTGATCACCAGCAGTAACGACAATGGCGCGTGACGGGTCGCCGGCGATCGCGCGCACTGCTCCCACGTCAGATTTAAAGCCCGAGCCTGTTATCCACTGAACCTCAAGGCTCGTAAGGTTCGGACTTGCGCGGGTCGAAAGACGACCGTCAAGCAGCCCTGAAACGGACTTTGCTGGTTCATTGCCCAGTTGCATAAGCCGGAGAAGGTCATTTCGCATCGCATCGGGCACAAAGCGAAAGAACAGTTCTTCGTCCTCGAAAGAAAACGAGATCGCCCGAAGCGACGAAAGGATGGCATCGACCGCTGTATGTGGTGGATTTCCGCGAGTCCGACAGAGCTGGCTGGTTTCGACGAGGTCACCGATGAGCCAAGTCCATTTTTCGATCACCAGCACTCTTGGAAGAAAATCGTAATCGAGGTAGAGACGAACGACATCGGACCAGCGTGATGAAAACATAAACTGAAAGGTGACCTCCATGACTGCGTGTTGATCCGCAGCCTTCTGTTTCCTCCCAGTCACGCGAGTTTCAAAATACTCGGCCAGCATTCCGTGCCATTGAGCGGCCGGGCGTTTGGCCGGCGATGTAGGCGCTGCATCGGCGACGTAACGCTTGCGGGCGGCGAAAAGGAAGCTTTCGTAGAAGAAATCGTAGCGACCTTCCCGCCGGGCGAGGAACGGTTGAACCTCGCGAAGAAAGAGGTATACGGCCTCGCGGGCGCCGTCGCGGTCGGTCTTCTTGTCCTTGTCGAGGCCCAAGTGCGTCACGAACAGGTCGGTCAACTCGTCCGCCGAAAGGCCATGACGGGCATGGGCGAGCAGGCCGAACAAGAGCGGCACGGCCTCATCGGGCTTGACGGTGCAATAGCCCGGGTCCATCCCCAGGCGATAGAGGACCGCGTCAAACGCCGAGACTGGGTCATCGCCGAAATCCCGCTTGATCTTGTCCCCCAATTGCTCGAAGGCGCCGAAGACGCGCAGTTCGGACAGAACTACCTTGAGGAACAACGGGTTGCCCGCGGCTTTCAGCTCGATGATCTTTTCGATGTGCTGCTTGTCGAGTTCCTTGAGATAATGGCTCAGGTAGGCGGCCACGAGTTCTCGACGGTCGTCCATGTTCTTGAAAGGCTCGATTTCACTGCACCGCACATGCAGGTTGGCTTTGAGCCGCTTCAACAGGCCGTCGGCTGCGGGCTCACCCGTTTTGAGGCTAACGATGAACTTGACGTTCTCGGGCAGGCCGGCAAGCGGCAGCCAGTACAGATCTTTCAGGCCAGACTCCAACTGGTTGAGAGCGTCGATGACGATGACGGTTTTGCCGCGGCGGCCCAGTTGCGCCAGTTGCTCCCGCCACAGGGGGTACAACTTTGCCGGGTCTTGGGGGATCGCCAGTGGGACCTCTCGGCGGCTCTCGCTGCCGTCGGGGTTCTTGACGGTTTCGGTGGTGGTGTCCGGGACCTTGTGTGCGACCTCCTGCAACTCCCGCAGGAAATAGTGCAGCAGGTTCGGCACCGTCGTCGACCGATCGCTTTGGCCGACGAAGCGGAAGTGGAAGGTCGCATCGCCGAACCGTGATCGATCGCGCCGGCAGCGATCGATCCAGTTGGCCTGCAGCATGGACTTGCCCATGCCGCCCTCGGCCGTGAGGACGAACGTCTGCTTCGAGTCGCCGAGTACGTATTCATCTAATTCCTGCAGTTTGTCAGCCCGGCCGATGAATCCCTCGCTGTTGGTGAACAGGAACTCCTCGTGTTGATCGATCTCCTTCTGGAGGTCGCTTCCGCCCTCAACCTCGACGTGGTCGGGGTATCTGGTGGCGATACCTGTCTGAATGTCGCGGAGGATCACCTCGCCTAGATCCTCATCCTCGAACTTCAAGCTGGCCAGCCGACCGGCGGTGAGCTGCTCGTTGAAGCGCCTTGCTTTCTCAGCTTCGAACGGGTCCACTTCAACGTCGAGCCCGGTAACAGATACGCCCGCGTCGGCCCACTGGCGGCGCCAGCGCCCGACGTTGTCCCGGTTCTCTGGGATGAATGGGCACCGAAGCGGCAGCGCAAGTTCCGGCGTCGCGGCTAGGGCGTCCCAGGTCGCCTGGTATGACCGCACCGGTCGATCCATCGCCCGCCCCGTTGCCGGTATCGTCTCCTCACGCCAACGCTTGAGTTCCGCATCGTTTTCGGCGCGCTCCGCTTGGTTGGTCAACCATTCGTTCGTATAGGTCCGTCGAAGCAGCGGCGGATCGGCGGGCAACTGGTCCAAGTAGGACGGATCACGCAGGTAAAAGTAGGCGTGCTTGGCGTGCTCGTAGTATTCCGCAGACTTTGCAGGATCTCGCGGCGTATGGCCATGAAGCGGACGGATCAAGGCGTGGAGGATTTCCAATTCCGTGACGGATGCCTTGCCGATGTGGAAAGCCAGTTCGGGAAACGATGCAAGTGTCTCGTCCGAGACATGCTTCTCGGTCGGTACCCAGCCCCGACGCTGGCCCAGGAAGCAGACGAAGAACGGTCGGCAGTCGTCGATGCGTTTCAGGCAGGTGCGGATGACGTTGCGGTTGTGAGTCGCGTCGGCCTCGGTCACGCCCCAACGCAGGTCCACGTCGACGAGCCGGAGCTTTCGCCGCTCGGACCACTCCCGCAGTTGCGGAAACACCCGCTTGACGAGGTAGTCCCGCTCAGCATGCATGTCGTTGAACGTGCTGCTGATGAAGACGTAAACCCGTTTCCAACCGGTCGCCATTACGTGTGTGTCCTCGGCAAGGTTCTCGCAAACCGATTCACCAACAGTTACGCGGTCATCTCCATCAACTGATCGAGTGTTCGCAGAGCCGCCTGACGCGAGGAGATTTCTTGTAGCTTCAAGTCGTCGAGCAACTCGTCAAAATCCCGGTCGAACTCCTCGATTTTAGCGAGAACGGTCGGTCCATGACGCGTGAAAATCGTCTGTTTGTACCCACCCTTGTAATGCGGGACGACGGCTTCGGCCGCAACCCAGTCGCCAATAATGATCATGCTCCCGTCAATCTTGCCTCGTTGGACGACGATTCTTAACTTATCGTCCGGCATGCGATCGATGAACTGCTTTAGAATCTCTGAGCGTTTGATGGTAGGGGCGCGCTGGTGTTTGAAACGACGCTCATTGATCAATGGTTCGCCCTCCTCCGCTGAAACGAACGGATCGATGATCAAGTCGCAGCCGGCCTCGCGGGCGTGCTGCTCCATCAAATCGCGCTCTTGCCTAAGGAGTTCACGCACCGCGTCATCTCTCCGGGACAGCCCATCGCACGCGTCCCAGTCGCTGTGCTTCGGGTTCTTTTTGGGCAGACTGAATGAGCTAAAGGCGGACCGCTGGCGAATTCTACAAGGGCCGTGGGGTGGCCGTAGCAGACTCTTTGCGTACTCCACTAACAGTCGAGTACGATCGTACAGTTTGTCGGCGCATTCGAACATGGCCGTTCGCTCATGTTGTGATCGCGCGACGACCTCATCCAGCGTCTCGGCGGTCAATCGCTCGGCCAAATCCCGCAAGTCGGGTGCAATTTTCAATGCCTGAATTTCATGGGCCATGCCCTCAGGTAGTTCATCCAGCGCCAGCGGCAACACCGGCAGGCCCAACCCCAGGGCAAACCCAAGCTCTTGATGCACCCACGGGCGCGCCTTGGAATTTGTCGTAAGCAGCGACACGAAGATATGGGCGTTGGAAATCTTGCGTCGGATCTCTTCTGAAAACTTAGTGCCCGCCAAGATGGCGGCGTCCATCTCCGGTCTCGTGTCCATAGCGGCGAGGTGCATCCGCAGACGCTCGGCGAGCGGGCGATCGTCGTGTGAATAGCTGATGAAGACACGATAAGGATACCTGCAACATTTCATGGCTGGTGCCTCCCCATTGCACGGTCTTCGGGTCGCAATTTTCGTTACCCGGCCCGGTCTTTACCCGTCGGACGCGGGCGATTGTACCCCGTGGGTCCAAACCCCCTCAAGCTCCACGATGTAAGCGTTAGGCAGACGCGATATACCCGCCCCCTGGCACGTGCGAAAGGACAGCAGTTGAATGTGGCCGTGTCGTTTAAGTTCGTTGCGATTTGGCGGATCTACTCCAAGTCGCGCAATTGCGGCGCTCGAGCCTGCGGAACGCAGCGTCAATATGCGACCTCGGGCACCTCAACTCCGCTTCAAATCCCCTTTGCCGATCAGTAAAGAAAGTCCGGTCCGGTTTGGTCTGGTAATGGCATGTTTACCACGGCCGGCTGTCCAACGACGGCGACTGACGGCAATTGCGAGGGCTTGGAGCAGGCTCTTGTAAGCGCTCCACGGTGAGGGCTACACTCTCCGTTGGGTCAGTCGCCCGTGGTGTTCTAAGGCCCGTTTGGGCCAGGAGGTTCATCATGGCGACTGAAAAAGTGGGTATCTACCGAAAGTACCATGGAACGGTTCCTATCGACAAGTTGGGCACGCCTTTGCCTACGAGTGAATGGCCGCGTTTGCGGGTGTTTCGCTGGGCGGTGCGGTGGTTCGGCGCGAATGGGAAACGCTTCAGCAAGAGCTTCGAAAGCAGAAGGGAGGCAGAGCGATACGCTGAGACAAAGCAGGCCGAGATTCGAGTGGGAAGAGGTGACCGGCCACGGTCGGTCACGCTTGCGGAGTTCACAAGGATGTATCTGGGTTTGAGAGGCGATCTTGCGCCGTCGACGAAGCTTGAGCACAAACGCACGCTGCGATTCCTGAGCGAGTTTCTTGGAATGCCGATGTTCGTCAGCAAGATCACTTCGCTGGACGCGCGGCGCTTCCTGGCGGGGTATCGGGAGCGCGAGTACCGCGGTCGCAAACCAGCAACGGCGACGGTGAACAAGGCGCTGCGCGAGTCCAGGCGGATCTTCCGCGAAGCCGTCGCGTGCTCGCTTATTCACGAGAACCCCTTCCAGGGATTACGCCAGGAGAAAGTTGCACAACGGCCTTGGCAATTCGTCGGCCCGGCAGAGTACCGACGACTGATCGAAGCTTCGCCGTCCCTTCGGTGGCGGGGCATGATCGCGCTGGGCTACTGTTGCGGGCTGCGATTGGGCGAAGTGCTCAATCTGACTTGGGCCGATGTTGACTTCGAGCGAAGCCAAGTTCGAATCGTTCGAAAGGACGCGGGGAAGCAACGAGCGGCGTGGACACCGAAGGATAAAGACATGCGGATCGTTCCGCTTCCAAGTCCGGCGGTGAGCATCCTCGTGGAACTTCAACTTGCTGCGGCTGACGGACAAGAATACGTGTTCGTCAATCGGAAAGGGCCCGCCCGAGGTGGCCGCGTGAAGCGGCAGAACGTCTGGCGCGACTTCCAAACGATTCGCCGCAAGGCCGGCGTTGCGAAGTGTTCGTTTCACGACCTTCGCAAAAGCTTCTGCACCAATCTCGCGGCGGCGGTTCCGCTGCATGTGGTGCAAGAGTTGGCCGGCCACGCCGACATTCGCACGACGCGAGTTCACTATCTGAAGGTTCGCGACGAGCAGATTGACTTGTCTCGTCGCGCGCTGGAAGACGTGATGCGATTGTGAGTCTTGTGCTGACTGACGCAATCCTTGACCCAATCGGTCAGAAACTGCGTTTGTTTTCTGGTTCTCGGACTGCCGGTAAGTTGGCAGTAAATTCGCAAACCGATGTCCCTCAAGGACTTGCAATCCCGAGGGGATAGTCCGATCGCGATACGGACGCTCAGCTCACGCAGCCTGTCGTCATACTCTACGATCTCGGGTTTCCCCTCACACGGTCTTTTCCGAACGAACCTTCTGCGCCGGGATGGCGCGAGGTTGATCTCAGATTACAGTCCCCGTAACCACTCTGCCCGGACCGGCGCATCGCCGGACAGAGCCGCATCGATGCTCTTGAGGATAGCTTCGCGATCTCGAGGCAGTCGGCCTTCAATCGGGAGATAGTTGGAAGCGTGATTGGATCGGAACACGGTATCGGTGGGTTTACACTCGGCAACGATGATGCGCAACTCACGCAAGAGACCCTCGACGCTCGGCATCTTGAAGCGCCCGTTCTCGGCAAGCCTATAAATCGGTGTGGAGGGGATCAGCATCAGGGTCAAGGTGGAAAGGAACTCGGGGTCCATGGCCGTGGCCAGTCGGGCCGATGCCGTGGCGTGTTCTATGCTGCGCTCCGTGCCGCCCGCACCGAGTAGGAAAATGAGCGATTGCTTCATACCAGCCTCACGGGCCTTGGCCGCAGCCTCGACATGATCGGCAGAGCTGGCGCCCTTGGCGATGCGTTTCAGCGTTACGTCATCGCCCGACTCTGGGCCGATATAGAGCAGCTTCAGTCCCAGGTCACATAAGCGCCGCAACTCCTCTTGCTCTTTCACCAGGAGGTTTAAGGCCGTCGCGTAGCAGCTTACCCGGCGCAAGTTGGGGAAGGCGTCCTTGAGCGAGTGGAGGATCGGCTCCCACAGCTCGATGCCCATCGTCAAGGCATCGCCGTCCATGACGAAAACCTTGCGGACTTGAGCTCCGAAGGCATGGCCAGCGGCGGCGATGTCCACGAGTGTCTCGGCCAATGGGCGTACCCGGAACTCCTTGTCGCGATACATCGCGCAGTAGGTGCAGTGGTTCCACGAGCAACCGATGGTGGCCTGGAGGAGAAACGAATTGGCCTCACTGGGTGGGCGATAGACGGTGCCTGCGTAACGCATGTCGCGATTATACGCAGCTCAATCCGGTCGGACAGCGTTTGCCTTTCTCACACCCGGCTACCGCACTCGTTGCAGTACTTACCGCGGCGCAGGAGCATGGCATCGCAAACGTGGCACCGTTGCGCGCAGATCGCGATGACCGTCCCCGAGGGCAGAAGAATCAACAGGGCCGCGATCACCGTGACGCTCGTCCCGGTGAGATATTGATCGCTGACGCGTCGTGCCCAGGCGAGGACGCCAAGGGTCTCGAGCCAACTCACGAACATGCTCAGGTTGGCAAAGCCGATGAGCAACAAAACGCTACCTGCGACAAGCCATTTTCTACTAGCAAGTGTCATTGCAGAACCTCCGACAATCCTTTCCTCTACCCTCAATGATATCACTAACCTGGCCGCCGCGCCACCGATTTTTGAAAAACTTTTTCTGATTTCTGTGTCTAGCGCGAAGGCGGGCACGATGATCCGCGCTAGCGCGTTCCTGGCGCGATTCACAGAGGACGGCAAACAGTGGTGGAATGATAATTCGATCGTCTAAACCGCCGACGCCGAATAGAGCTCTCGCTACCTCGTGAGAGAAATCGCGGCCAGAAAGGGCGGCCGCGACAAAAGGAAATGAAAAAGGTGCCGGGTTTAATCCTCATCTGGCGTCATAATCGTGACGACGGGTTCGCCGTCATCGCCTGGTCCGAAGTGCGCTTTAAGCGTCACCTCCTCCATTTTGCCCCGTGCCTGTTGAAACAGCACCTGGTACAGGACCTGGTCCTGTTTCGCGTTTCTGCTCGCCTTAATCGCGACAAACAGCATCCAAAGTGCGTCATGCGCCCGGCCTCGTTCCGATTGTCCACACCCTTCTGTTTTGGGTGGGGGCACGAGGTACCCTTGCCAGACCGTGGACGTGCACGCCACCGGAACCCTGAAACCCGTTTCCTTGGCCCATGCTGTCAGGTCCACCAGGATTCCGTCCTCAATCGCTTGCGCTCGTGTGTAGCTGAAGATCACGGGCGCATCCTCAAATGGATTCTTGTCGTTCATTGCAAAACCTCCGATTCTGTGCCTTGCGATGGCACGCCTCGAAAAAAGGTGTGCCATCGCTGCTACTCTTGCGTTTACTGCGCGGACCTTGTCCGACGCAGCCGTTCAAACCGTGTCATGTACTTGATGAAGCCCAAGCCCCAGGATGAGGCTCGGTGGTCAGACGTGCGAGCCGTTGGTCTTCGCGCGAAGTTGGCTGGTTGCTATGTGCCCGTTTTCGGCCATTTCCGGCATTCTGAAAAGCCGCACATACGCACAGCTCATGCCGTGGTCGGCCGGTTTCACCGAACGCGCTTCGCCGACGATGCGTCCTTGCTCCACGACCCAGTGCGAGAACTTCGGGTCCGAAACGAGCGGATCGCCACCGCCGACGGCGATGGCGGGCACGTTCATCGCAGTCGCCAAGCCGGTCAGAAACTCAGCCATGTTCTCGGCCTGCTCCTCGCGCGAGATTGGGTCGGACTCGCACGCAGGAATCGGCTTGCCGACAACCTCGACTTGTTCCGGGTCGAGTTCAAGGACAACCCGCCCGTTCTCATCGCCGTACCATTCTACGTACGGTGCTCCTACCAGATAGTCCGACGGCGGGACGCCAGTTGTAATGTCCCCTACCTTGCCGGTCTGCTTCAATGCGAAGCCGTCCATGAAGCTCTCGGCTTCCGCGTCGTCGGCACTACCGTCGCCGCGGAACCGAATCTTCGCTCCGCGGATGTCGCGATGGAAGTTGCCCTCCAGTTCAAAACCTACCTTGCGGTCCAACCCGGCGAACCGCATCCAGCCGGTGACCATTCCTGGTTGGGTGTTATCCAGTTCGCCCTCCAACAGATATCTATTAGGTCTCCATGCCATGTTTGCACCTCCGTTTTCTTGCCATGTGATGGCACGCTCATCGTTGGCGTGCCATCAATCCTCGATCCCTTGGATCGTTTTTTCAATGTACGCGCGATTGATCGGAACTACATCGAAAGAGCGGGAGCTTTTTGGATCGCCAGCTGCTTCGTTGTCGTAGTCCACGACCATCGCTTCCACGCCCTCGTCCTCGGCGAGAACATCTTGAACCACGCCGCCGCTGACGTAGATCACAATGCGAATTGGTTTGTGTCTTTTCTTCATGGTTTCACCTTCCATTCTTATCCTTGTTTATTCGCTTGGCGTTCCGTGTAGCGGACAACGCTTTTCCCCAGCCGTCGTAATCTGAGCCGTCGGCGCGGAAGAAGAAATCCACACCGTTAATGCGCAGGACGTGCAAGCCATCGGGGTTGGAATCGGGGAGCAATTCCACCGTCAGCCCGACATGATGTCGCAGGTCTTCCGCGAACCGTTCCAAATCACCCATCTTCATTACGAACCTCCTCGCGGCTGCCAAAATGTCCAGCCGTTGGTGACACCGCCTCCGCGACCCAGGTTTTTCGCATTCCGATAAACCTCGGTGGCCTCGATGGCGGCACGAGTCGGCGTGAGACAAACGGTTCCATTCGCCGGCCATGAAGTGATGACCAGGCTCCGTCCGCTCTTCACGTTGGCATTCTCGATTACAGTGGCTGTGAACTGCTCACCGTGAAGCTTGCCGACCAGCTCGGTGCCGAGAGGCCACCACTCGTGCTTCTCTCGTTCAGTACCCAGACAAGCTGTGGAGACCTTTGATTCACGCGTGCGCTTGCGTTCATAATCACCGCGACAGGAACTCATGCCGGTCGGAGCCGCCGGTGCAGGGATTGGTGATGCACTCGGCGCCACAGTTGCGACAGGCTTTGCCGCGTGGCCTCTTTTGCGCGTGCGCCCCGGCGGTTCGGGGAGCGTCGGCGCCTCGGCATCTTTCGCGGGCAACCCTGCCACTTCAGCCTTTGCCCGAAAACGAGGCGGAGCTTTCCGACCCTGTTCTGCGGGCGCGCCAGAAACGACGAGCCCGTCCGACCGAAGGAATTCAAGGTCCTCCCCGGTCAGTGTGTTTGCCTCTTCCAACATCGTTCTCATCCGATCATCCAACATGTCTTAGTCCTTTCTGTAGGGTGCGGCCCAGCAGCTTGCAGAGCTGAGCCGGCAAGTCTTCCAGTTG
>JAGVEK010000344.1 GCA_020058315.1 Candidatus Zixiibacteriota bacterium | reverse complement strand
GGGCGTGCACGGAAGGAGGGACGGGCAGACGATACCGAAGAGGTCATTGACCGCCGTCTCAACGTGTACCGTGAACAGACGGAACCTTTGATCGCGTACTATCGCAGCAATAACAGGCTCTCGGAAGTCTCTGGTGAACGGCCCATCGATACTGTGTAAGCTGACTTGCAGAAACTGACCAACTGATGATTGTCGTGAAGACCATGCCTCAAATCGAGATGATGCGCCGCGCCGGAGAATTGGTCGCGCGAACTCTGGATTTGGTGGAGGAGACAGCCCGGCCCGGAATGACCACAGCCGACCTGGACCGCGTTGCCGAAGAGTTCATCCGTTCCCATGGCGCCGAACCGGCGTTCAAGGGATACCTGGGCTATCCGGCCACGCTGTGCGTTTCGATTGATGATGAGGTCGTTCACGGGATTCCCGGGAAGCGGGTTTTGCGGGATGGTCAAATCGCCGCGATCGACGTCGGCGTCAAGCTGGAGGGCTGGTTTGCGGATGCTGCGCGCACGCTGACGATCGGGAACATCCCTGTCGAGGCACAAAGGCTTCTGGCGGCGACCCGTGATGCGTTGCGGCACGGGATCGAGCAGGCGCAGGCTGGCAACCGGATCGGAGATATTTCCGCTGCGGTGCAAACATTTGCCGAGGCAAGAGGGTATTCAGTCGTGCGCGACCTGGTTGGCCACGGTATCGGACAGAAGATGCACGAGGAACCGCAGGTTCCGAACTTCGGCGCCCCGCACACGGGAGTTCAGTTGAAAGCGGGAATGGTGATCGCGATCGAACCAATGATCAACATCGGCGGAGCGGCCATCAAGTTCGACGCGGATAAATGGACCGTGCGCACCGTCGACGGTTCATTGTCGGCCCATTTTGAACATACGGTGGCGGTGACCGCTGGCGGGCCGAACATCCTCACGGTTGCAGCCAGGAAAGGGTAGGTTGGCGAAGGAACAGGCGATCACAGTCGAAGGGCGGGTGTTGGAACCACTGCCCAATGCCATGTTCCAGGTGGAATTGGATAACGGGCACAAGGTGCTGGCTCACGTGTCAGGCAAGATGCGGATGCATTTCATCAAGATATTGCCCGGCGATCGCGTCACCCTCGAACTTTCGCCCTACGACCTGACAAGAGGACGCATCACATACCGCTACAAGTAGCGATGAGAGGCATTGAGATTCGAGTGGCTGAAGACCATTCAAGATTGGCTGGTGAGAAATGAAAGTACGGTCATCCATCAAACCGCGCTGTGAGAAGTGCAAATTGATCCGCCGGAAAGGCGTGATGCGGATTATCTGTGAGAACCCACGGCACAAACAGCGCCAGGGGTAGAGTCGGTTGAGCGCCACGGGTTCCCTGAACCCCAATGGGACGCTCATTAGCGGGAGGATCTTTGGCACGCATAGCTGGTGTTGATCTGCCGAAAGAGAAACGGGTCGAGGTCGCCCTCACCTATATATTTGGTATTGGCCACACGTTGGCCGCGAAGATCATCAAGGCGACGGGTGTCAATCCTGACACGCGTGTGCACGCGCTGACCGATGATGAAGTGGTCAGGCTGCGCAACGAGATCGAGGCCAATTACAAGGTCGAAGGGACTTTGCGCGGTGAGGTGCAGATGAGCATCAAGCGCCTCATTGACATCGGTTGCTACCGCGGGCAGCGCCATCGGCGCAATCTGCCGGCCCGTGGTCAGCGGACAAAAACAAACGCCCGCACGCGCAAGGGACCGAAGAAGCCGATCGGGCAGCGCAAGAAAGCGGCGTAAGCACGGGACTTGGACCGGGAAGATTCCGGATCTGATCGCATTGGATTCACCACGTTGATATTCGGCAGGAGAGAAACTTGGCGGAACAGAAACGAAAAGAGACACGGCGCAAACGGGCGCGTGTAGAACCCATCGGCCGCGCCTTCATTCAGGCGACCTTCAACAACACGATCATCACCATCACCGATGGCAAGGGACAGGTGGTATCGTGGTCGTCGTCGGGCCGGCAGGGATTCAAAGGCTCCAAGAAAAGCACTCCATTTGCCGCTCAACAGGCGGCCAGTACGGCGGCGCGTGAGGCCATGGAGCTGGGGGTCCGCAAGGTTGATGTTAACGTGAAGGGTCCCGGATCCGGCCGCGAGGCGGCGATCCGCTCACTCTCCGCGGCAGGGCTTGAAGTCATGTCAATCAAGGACGTGACGCCGCTGCCACACAACGGGTGCCGTCCTCCGAAGAGACGGCGTGTGTAGGTTTCAGAAGCAGGCCGGGCGAAACAGAACCAAGTCCCGGCCCTCTCAAAGTCCTCAGGAGTGATTGATGGCACGATACCGTGACGCCAACTGCAAGCTGTGCCGCCGGGAGAAGGAAAAACTCTTTCTCAAAGGAACCCGCTGTTTGTCGGACAAGTGCCCCATCGAGCGCGGGGCAAATCCGCCGGGGCAGCACGGCGCCAGCATGCGCCGCAAGGTCTCGGAGTACGGTGTTCAGTTGCGCGAAAAGCAAAAGATCCGCCGCATCTACGGCGTCCTCGAACAGCAATTCCACAGTTACTACGAGCGGGCGACGAAGATGCGCGGGATCACAGGTGAAAATCTGCTGCTCCAGCTTGAACAACGGCTCGACAACGTGGTCTATCGTCTCGGCTTTGCTCCGTCGCGGAAAGCGGCGCGGCAGCTGGTCCGGCACCGCCACTTCGTCCTCAATGACCGGATCGTTGATATCCCGTCGTATTCGGTTCAGCCGGGCGACGTCATCAAGGTTCGCGAAAAGTCCAAGCGTCTGGATGTCATCCACATGGCGCTCAAGGAGGCGGGACGGGCGGGGGATCTGCCCTGGTTCCGTCTGGACAAGGCCCATCTGGAAGGGGAACTGCTGTCCTTGCCTGCGCGCATCGACATCCCAACCCCGGTCCAGGAACAATTGGTTGTTGAACTCTATTCGAAGTAGTTGTCTGGATCTGGCGGGAGGCCGACCAAAATGAAGTGGAAATCGTTGACCATGCCCAAAGAAATCGTGGTGGATGAGCCGTCCAAGACGGCCAACTATGCACGTTTCTATATCGAGCCCCTGGAACGCGGTTTCGGCCATACGATTGGCAACGCGCTCCGGCGGACTCTGATCTCCTCGATCCAGGGGTCTGCCGTCGTGGCCGTGCGTATTGAGGGGGTTCTTCACGAATTCTCCACGATTCCCGGAGTCTTCGAGGACGTCACCGATATTATACTTAATATCAAGAGCGTTCGCCCGCAGCTCCTGGTTGACGAGATGGTGACGCTGGTGCTGGATGTCGAGGAAGTCGGGCGCTACAACGCCGGGCACATTGAAGACAATCCCAAGGTCAAGATCCATAATCCCGAGCTCCACATTTTGGAGCTGACCAAGGCTGCCCGCGTGCGCATTGAACTGGACGTGGCATCGGGCCGGGGATATCTCATCGCCGAGCAGAATAAGCGCCCAGAGCAGCCGGCCGGGACCATTCTGGTGGATTCGCTCTTCTCGCCTGTCACCAAAATCAATTACACCGTCGAGAACACCCGCGTCGGGCAGCGGACGGACTACGACCGGCTGATTTTCGATGTGTGGACAGATGCGACCATTACTCCCGAAGACGCGCTCTCTTATGCTGCCAAAATCCTCAAAGACCACATGCAACTCTTCATCACCTTTGAGGAGGAGTTCATCGATGAGCAGCCGACCGAGGTGGATGAGGAAACGATGCGCATCCGGCAACTGCTCCAGATGCGTGTCGACGAGCTCGAGTTGTCGGTGCGGTCGTCGAACTGTCTCCGGGCGGCCAACATCGCCACGCTCGATGAACTGGTGTGTCGCTCCGAATCGGAGATGCTCAAGTACCGCAATTTTGGACGGAAATCACTGAATGAACTCAATGGGATCCTCTCCGAATTGGGACTCCACTTCGGGATGGACATCGAGAAATACAGAACCATGGAAGATCAGGCTGAGCCGGCGGAAGTACTGTCGTAGGCCGGGAAGCTTCGGGAGCCATCAATCATGCGACACGGCAGGACCGTTAGGAAACTGGGACGCACAGCCTCGCACCGCCGTGCGATGCTTGACAACATGGCCACATCACTGTTTAGAGCGCAGGCGGTGGTGACCACGGTTCCGAAGGCGCGCGTGATTCGCTCTGTTGCAGAGAAGCTGATTACCCTCGGCAAGCGTGGGGACATGCATGCGCGCAGGCTGGCCGCGCGCCAGGTCAAGGACCGGACCGTCTTGAAGAAACTTTTC
>JAGVEK010000443.1 GCA_020058315.1 Candidatus Zixiibacteriota bacterium | reverse complement strand
TCCCGTGGGCGCATCCAGTCCACCCATCAGCGCCACCCGCATGAAGGAGCCCGAGGGGATGTAGGTCTTGCCCTGTTTTGCGTCGGCCGGCGCTTGCGGCGCTGCCGGAATCGCGTCACTGACTTCGAACGATGCAATTCCAGGCTCTCGTGGAATGGCGGGAGGTGGCAACGGCGGGAGCGGTGTTACCGGTATCCCGGACGGCGAGGGTGTCGGGCTCTGGGTTGACGCCTGAAGTGAGCCGGAAGGGCCGGGACCCGGGAGCATTGGCGGCAAGGGCGGCAGCACGCTGGCCTGACGGGACGAGGGTTGCGGTACGGACTGCTTTTGCTCAACCTCCCCCATCTTCTGTTTCAAGCCCTGAATGACGTTGTCCATCTCCTTCATCTGCTGCGACGATTGCGCCATCCAGACATCGCGTGGATCCACCTGCGCGCCTGGCGTGACAATGTTTCTGCTGGCTTTGTCGAGCTTGGTCGATTGAGGCATCGGGGCGGGCTGGTTGTCCCATATCGCGATGCTGCCAAAGACCAGGCCGATGAATCCTGCGCCCAGGCCGCCGAGCACCAGATACTGTCGGGCCTTGGGCGACAAGCCGTTCAGATAGGACGTGAGGCCGCCGCTGGCGGCAACCGGATCACTCACCGGGGTTCTCCGAGATCACAAAAACCTCAGTGGTTTCACCGGGCGACAGCTGGGGTTTGGCGATCGAAATGGCGATGACCTGGCGCCGGTAGAGTTCCCGCTCATCGAGCACCATCGCGTTGGAGGACGTGTTGGTGAGAAGGTACTTCTCGCCTTTGAGGGGACCGTCGATGACCCTGGTCAGGACAAACAGGGCTTCGGTCCAGAGAGGCACGATCTCGTTCGCCACCCTCCCCTCCATCTCCGCTTCGGTGTCCGATTGAAGGGACAGCAGGACGCGCTTGATCAGCTGATTTCTGGCGACATCCTTGCCCGGCGTGAGAGCGCTGCCGGCGACTGAGCGTCCCTTGAGGGTGATGGAATCCGAAGGGCCGTCCGTCACCGACAACAGCAGCTTCCAGGTTCGGCCGTTCTCATCGGAAACGAAGATGCTGAGGGTCGGCTTGTCCGTGGTCGGCTTGAGATAGGCGGTGCCGGCTTCCTTGTCAGCCGTGACCGCAAACTCACCTTCCGCCCCGAAGATCCGGCGAACGCGATGTCCCTCGATCCGAATCAGGGTCGGTTCGGATCGAGATACTCTGGCGCTCAAGGTGTCGTCCGGCTTCCCGACGAGCACCTGAGCCGCACTGGCGGACAGGCTAGCGGCCAGCAGCGCTGTCAAAAGGATTTTGTTCACTGGTTTCCTTGAACTCGGATACATAGAGCCTTCCATTCATGTGCTTGAATCCGACGAGATAGGTGGCCTGGCGCTCCCCGGCCTTTTTGTCCGACGCCCAGGTAAACAGCGTCCCCGACAGGGCGACCCGCAGCGTCTTCTCGTCCAGCGTGATGTTGCGAACCGAGAATTGCGTGGCGGTGTTGTTCTTCTTCAGGAAATCCGCGCGAGCACCCATTTCCATTTGCAGTCGTCCAAACTCGGACGGCGCCGCATACTTCAGGAACAGGCTGTTCTGGTAAGTGGAAACGGCCGGGGTAATGTTGAGGGCGAGTCCGGCGTACCAGTAGGCCATGTCTTCGAGGTACTCCCGGGAGACGGCGTTGCCGGATACCCAGAAGCTGCGTTTGATCTCGGGCGGAACGAGGACGGTTTTTTCATTGCCGACCAGTTTCAGCACGACGCCGGCGACTACCAGAATCACCAGGAGCAGTCCCGCCAGGAGAATCCGCATGAAGCGGATTTCCTGTGTGGCATTCGCCTGCTCGGACAGGTAATTTCGAAATAGCATCGCGATTTGTCACCTATCCCAGAAAGTAGCGTTGGTCAGACGGTGGAGTCGCTCGCAACTTCAGGAACAGCCCGCTGGGAAACCACCAGTAGAGGGCGTGAGCGGCGAACTTCGGGTGCTTGCCTGCCTTCATGCGACCGTACTGCCAGGCCGCCAGTGCGCCCAGGGCGATGCCCATGAGCATGGATCCGGAGATCACCCCCATGCTGATCAGCATGATGGCGATCACCGCCTGATCCATTTCCCACCACAGGAAGCGCTCCTGCGCATCCAGGGACTTCGGGATATAGCCGTTTTCGTCGTTACCCACGCGGGATGCTCCGGCTCAGACCGTTGCCGTCAGGATGCCGGTGATGATTGTCGGCGTGTATTGCAGGAAAATCGCAAAGCCAGCGCCCGACAGGATTGGAACCGGATTGACGCGGGCAATCGAAAGGATCGCGCCAAGACCGACGGCTGCCACCGCTACCGCCCGCCCGAAATAACCGGTGACCACGTCGTTGACCCACGTATAGAGGGCCTGGAATTCAGTTCCCGTGGTCCCGGCAAGGGCACCTCCGGCCAGCAGGGAAAGGGCGACGGCGACTACTGCATAACGCTGATTACGATTCACTTTTTACTCCTTTGGTATGGTCGATGACAGATTTGATGAGCCAGCCCAGCCCGATGCCAAGCGCGATACCGCCGATGTGGGCTTCGAATCCCTTATCGAGCAGTGAGCCGGGCAGGAAGGAACCGAGGGCCATGAAGGCACTGGCAATGAGGTAATCTCGTATGGATTCTTTGGATCGCGGAATCACTTGCTTACTCCTTTTGGGTGGATGAAAAATGTAGATCGACGCGCCTGTTGATCGCCCGCGACTCGTCAGAGTTGTTGGCGATGGCGTAACAGCACATTCCCTGCGACCGAATATCAATCGGGCTCTTGACCCCGAGTCGCTTGAGATACGCGGCGACAGCCGCTGCGCGCTTTCTGGCCAGGCGGTCGTTGAAGGCTTGGGACCCGATGTCGTCCGTTCGCCCCTCGACAAGGATCGAATCACCCGGTTCAATCAGGGCGACCGCTTTCTTGATCTCCATTTCGGCCAGACCTGACAACGTCGCACTGGCGAACTGAAACGTCACCGAAATCGGGGCGAGCTTTCTCGCCACCCGGACGGGTTTTGGTGGTTCCCTGAAAACCGGCTCTGCGGTGGGAGGTGCCGCGACAAGAAGGACGGTCTTCGACGTTGGCTTGCGACACTCCCCTTGGTCGCAGAGGCGCCAATCCGAGCGATCCCAAGTCAGCGACAGTCGCGTTGGAACTTCCGTGTTGATGGTTTTTTCAACCGCGCAAGCAGACAGGAGCGACAGGACAGTCAGGCAAGCAACTGGAAGACGGTTCAAAGGGTGCTCTCCCGTTTCATGGCTTCTGAAACCTTCCGTGCATACCTATTGCGCTTCTCCGCTGATGTCGCGTTGTAGGCGCCGATGGCGTTCCAGGAGTAACCAATGCGATGGACGTTCTGCGCGAGGATCCACGCCCCGACGAAGGTATTGGTGCAGGGTTCCCACAGGCGTTCGCGCGAAATTCCGAAATGCGACAGTTTTGGCAGCCAACGGCTGTTGATCTGCATGTGCCCCATGTCGAAACTGCCGTCCTTGTTCCGATTGAGAGCGTTTGGATTGCCTCCTGACTCCACCCTGGAAATCGCCTTGAGCAAGGCCGATGGCATCTGATAACGCGAGGCCGCCTCCTCGAAACAGGCGGCATGGCCCAGTACAGGGAGGAATACGAAAAGGGAAAGGAGAGGGAGCCACGCAAGCTTATGCATGGCAGCGATACTATGAATTCAGATGCGGGAAACCGGTGTCAAAAGCAAACAGAAGTGCACCGTTTCAAAATTCCGCGACCAGGAGCTGCTCTTCGGACGACGTTCTATCGAATTCATTGGCATCCGAAGTCCAGAGTCCGCCACATGGATGTGGGCTTGCGCTATTCTTCGATCCCCACAATCATCTTGATGCGCAATGTCCGGATCCGATTCCAAACCGCGTGACCCGCATCATGCCGTTCTGATTTCACTGAGATCGACGTTTCCAGTATTTCAGGAGTGCCGTCCCCTGGCGATCGGCATTCACAAGACCGTATTGGAACGGATTCCCGGCATCAATCCGCAGCAACTTCGTTTGGCGATGCGGATGCATACCGCATCGGCGCGCTACTTGAAGGCGCTCACGAATGGCGAAACCCGGTTCGACCTAGATGGCAATGTCGTGGGTACAGTGACTGCGGAGCAGAAAGAGCAAGCGCTGAACACGCTGCGTGAGCGCTTCAGGAAGGGTGCCGAGCGACACAAAGTTCGACTGTTGGCTCAGCAGCAGGAGCAGCTGAGACAGGAAAAGCTCATCAGACTCGCGGAAAAGTTCAATGCGCAATGACTCAGGGATTACTGGCGGGACCGATGTCAGTTGAACGCGATAGCACTGATCATCGTGCGTTACCTGCGATTGACGATTGAGGGATCCCCATACGCCTGGGAGCATAGCGCGCCCTGACGTCAAGGCTATTGCGCCACAGCGCCCATTTTGGAGACCGCTGCGGCCATTGCAGCCGTTGGTGTCGACTCAGTTGAGTGACCAGTGTTGGGCCTTGGTTGCAGACGTTGGCGCAGTACTCAAAGGCAGTGCTGCAGACAGAGTTGCGGAACCCACTGATGAGTATCGTCTAGCGTGGCAAAGCTTGCTAGAGACATGTCGATTCCAAATTTGGAAAACGCTTCCTGAGCATCCGCCGGATTGTGGTGGTAGCTAATTATCCATCTCACTGACGAGGAGTCGATGTTCCTAATGATCTCCGCGAAATAGGAAGCATCTACCTCAGCCATCGAGTGCCCCATCACATATATCTGCCGTACCGCCTTCAACTTGGAGAAGAAGGTCTGGTTGTGTGCAATGATTTTGGCCGACGGTTTGAATGTCGCCGAGAAATAGCCATCAACGGTCTCGTTACCTTCTACGACGCGGATATCAGCTTCGGACATATCGACTCCGTGGTTGAGCGAGTCGGATGGTGCTCGTTCCCAGCCATGCCCAAGAACTAGTTGATGGGTGGGATCGCTAGCCCTCCCGTGAATATGAAGGATTTGGCCCTCGAGAATGCCGTATGTCTGCTGCAAAGTCGGTGTGTAGTTGAAATTGAGGTAGCGTGCATACGGGTCGAGTGGGAGTAGAACTACCCTGTAGCTTGAAGGAGACGGGATTGGAAGTTGCCTCACCCACTGAGCGAAACGTTCTTGAAGAGTAGATGAAACTGCCCTAACGATACGTTCTAATTCGTACTGGTAGTCGTGGTGGCCTGAATCGCTCCAATCGTCGGCGCCATAAGACATTAAGAAATTAGATGCATAGTCTATGGCAGCATCAACATCAAAATTGGCTAGTTGTTCCTCAAACTGCCACCAGAATGCATCATCGACATTGAAGTAGGTCTCAACTTCGCGATAGGTGTCGCAGTCGACCGCTGCCAAGTAGCTACCAAAATCACGATAGCCTGAAGGAATGTTGTGGTGACGATCAAAGCCATTGCCAATGATGTATAGGGATGTGGACAACTTCATCACGTTAAATTGCGGCAGGGAGTGATTGGATGTGCTTAGTCATCACGCATTACCTTCTCAAAGACATGTAGGTGATACCCGCAAAGTCCCCCATTGAACTGGTCCTCTTGGCGCAGTGGCTCTTCACAGATCGTGCATACAGGGTAATCAAGTTCCGCTCCGCACCACAGGCAATGTTGCTCGCTAATAACAAAGGATGAGCGCATGCATTCATTGCACTCCTCGACATTAGCTTCACCACCATCGCGAGGGTCATAGTCATAGGCGTCGTTGAGCTCCTTGAGCATCAGCGGGCCAATCAGATCGGAATAGCCGCAAGCAACACAAACATACTTGAAAGTGTCGTCCTGATTTTCAACGCTGGCACCTTCCTCAACATCGTCTTGGCATGGTCGTAGGAGAGATGAACCGCACTCCTCACATTGGCATCTATCAAGCCAAGGCTGCATCATCTCAGGAACACCTGCATCTGCCCATGCAGCCTTACACGTAGCGATGGTGTCCGTGAAGAATTGATGGTGTGCAAGCATGACAGGCCAGGCTGTATCGAGTAGGCTCGCCGGCTGCTCGTTCAGCTGCTTCAGAATAAATTCGCGTAGCACGGGAAAAAGTTCCGCAACAAAATCTGCGACTTCACCCAACGTGTTAGCTGGGTGTAAATGTTCTAGGTGGTTGCGACACTCCTGTAACTTATCGATGGTTGGCCAGTCGACGTCAATGCCGAATCCTTCAAATCGCTTCTTGATGGTGGCGACATCAATTGTGGTCCGTTTGAACTTACCCACCGGCTTCCATTCGATACCGCCATTTCCGTCAGCTTGAGGGAGAACTTCGGGGGGATTGAAGATCAGCACCGAGGCATCATCGGGATCGTCGACTGAAACCGCGATCTTGTACTTGAACAGGAGCAGGATGCCTGCGAATAGATTGCGCACAGCTGAGAGGGCACGAGCCGAATCGCCCCCTTGATCCTTTGCCAGTTTGCTACGCTGGAAATCCTCGATACCGAGGCATATCGAGGTCAACGCATTTTCCTTTATTTTTTCGGCGTCTAGCTCTGGCATGGCGATTCACCTATCCAAGGAGGAATGATTAATGCGGCCTTGGAAAATTTTTTCGCACCTTTGCAAAATAAGTGCTGGCTTCAAATGTTAAACGTCAGTCAGCCATGCCATTGGGACAAGCTTAACGCCATTGCGCCACTCGGGTAGTCCAACCACCCCATCGATGTCACCCCAGACGTCATGCGACGCATGGTCAAGTACGATAAGTTGCAAACCACCATTGGCATCCTGCGTCACACGCCCCATTACTTCAAACGCCTGTCGGACGGCATCCACATCCTCGTCCCGCAGTTGAGGTTCCTCGACCTCTT
>JAGVEK010000380.1 GCA_020058315.1 Candidatus Zixiibacteriota bacterium | reverse complement strand
GATGCCTCTGCCTGGACTGTTACGATGGCGCTGCCGACGAGACCCGCGTAGCGTGCTGTGACGACGAAGATACCTGGCTTGCTGCCTGCTTTGAATACATTCCCGTCCGCACCGGCCCATTTGGCGGCGGCGGTGACGTCCTCTGCCGATCGGTCGGAGGACTTGTCGGCATAGACGGCAATGGCCGAAAAGACCACGGATTCACCGGGTTTGATCTTCGCGGCGGAAGGTTCCAGGACAACCGATTTGACGGCATACTTGCGCAGCAAAGCCAGCATGCGCTCACGGAGTGCAGGCAGCTTGGCGGCTTCTTCTTTCGCCGCCTTTTGGAAAGCCACGAGCGCATGTCTGTGGAGTCTTTCCAGGTACTTTGATTCATATCCCGCCTTGATGAATTGGAGGAATTTCCCCTCCCACTTAGGCAAGAGATCGTTCGTGCCTTCCTGGAAGACATTGTCTCCATAGTGCCTCTTGAACTCTGCCTTGGCCCGTTCGACGCTGTATCCCAAACCCCGCACACCGGCATAAGCATCCTCGGGGGAATTTCCGGCGTCGCGCAGGCCGATGTAAGTATCGATTTGGCTTTGCTCGACCATTGGATCGAACACGACGTCCTTGAACAGTTCCATCCCCGATTTGGCCCATGTCATCCACCCGAGCCATGCGGTGAAGCCCGGCGTGATCTTCTCGATCACCTTGTCCTGCAGCTTGTCCTTGATCAGGATGACAGCGGCCTCCAGGTCGCCGGAGTGAAACAGTTCCTTGGATACGCTGATCACCAGTACCGCATTCCCATACTCTTCGAGCATAGCCTCTGTGTCGTCGTCTCCCGCGAGCTCCTGAAGAACCGTGAGGCTGACATTGACCGCTTTGTCCCACTTGCTGACGTCCTGCCAGACGGCTTCCTTCTGGGCATGGGTTAGCTCGGCCGCGGCCGGCGCCCTCAGCAGGAGACAAAGCAACAAAGCCACCAAGACCCGGAGGCCGACCGTCCGCAGTGATGATAGTCTGCGATTCATGCTTTTCCCCTCGTTATAGAACATGACTTCCCGCAGATCGGGTGGCAGCGAAACTTCACCGTTCGTCTGCGTACGAATCTGTCAGCGAGCCGGCCATTCACGCGCACCCGGAGAAGTCGAACTCGGCTGCTTCGGTTTCGGGAGACGTTGACACGCCATCCATAATGTGTCCCGATTCAATTCTCGCCGGTCCGGTAATACGCCTGGCTGAACGCGGCTGACAGATCACCGGTGGAACCGCCTTCGCAGGTGATTCCACCGATGATCTGAACCATGATCACTCCGTAAGGCAGACCGAAATCGACCTCAGAACCGCGGTATGTCCAGACAAACGTTTGCGTTCCGGAGGACGAGGTGATGCTCTCCATTGCCTGGTACATGCCCAGGAAAAGGACCGAGACGACGACATCAATGTCTTCGATGCCCGATCCGTTTGCGGACCATGTCAACCCGATGCTCACGGTGTATGTTCCATCTGGTGTGACCCGCTCGGGAAAATCAGGGCGAGAGGTCACGTTGATGGAGATCGTACCGGCATCGCAGGTGGCGTGCAGGTTCTGCTGGATGGATACCGGTCCGGTCCTCTGGAATCGAAACTCCCCGTCATCGATCGGCCCACCGCCGGTTCCGGAGCCACCGTCCACCCCGGTTTCTGGATCCTGGCCCGGCTCGGCAGTTCGGTTGCCTCTGTCGAGGAGGTCCTCCGGATCGCATCCCTCACTCTTCGACTTCAGTTCACGTTCAACGTAAGTGCCAACGAACTTGTCTTCAGAGTACACGCGCCGCACTTCGACCAAAGCGAGCTGATCTTCGATCGGAAGATGTGTGTAGGGCGGAAGGAATGCCTCCATCATTCCAGGATTCTCGTCCTCTGGGTGCCAGTCCGGTACCAGCAGGCGGAGGATATCCACGTAGGCAACAACAAGCAGCTCGGCCGCACGCCGGGTTTCGGCGTATGAATAAGCGAGTGTGGGATCCTCACAAAGATGATGCGCCTCCTCAGTCCCCGCCAGTTGATCGAGAAGGTCGAGGAAATCGCTGGCATGCACTCTGAACTCTCGCGATGAGGATTTGAACTGACGATACAAGGATGCAAAGAGACCGGCGTCCCAGTCTGAACCTGCTGATTTGGTCGTCTCAGCATCCGCAGGGTGGTCGCCCGCGGTTTCTGCATCGCCGATGGCCTCTTTTAGCAGCTCGTCCAGGAACTTCGCCCGAGTGGTGCGATCGTCTCGCTGCCTCGCTTCCTCGTCGAGTGCCGCCTGCTTGATAGCGTCATCGACAACAGAGTTGATACCGTTTGTATCGCCGCCGGCCAGCTCAAGCGGTGCGGTGTAAACTGGTGGAAGCGCGTTATAAACGCGCGCGCTGCTTTCGAATGCCGCAGGATCCGCATCCTTACTCAGACTATCTTTGAGGAGACTCTCCGCCATTCTGTGCAGTTCGACACACCGGCGAACCTGACGCAGCAGCACAGGGGATTTGCGCAGTTCCGACTGATTCCCCGCGGCAACCTTCTCGTCCAAGAGTTGACGGAATTGCACCAGAGCCCTCTCATACTGAGCGGCGGCATCCGCAAATCGCGTCTGGAGATCTCCCTGATCAGCGGCGTACGCCACCGTCATCGAAGGGGCATAGCCGCACGGGACGACTCCAGTGCCATGCCAGAACCAAATACCACAGATTAGGGCCGTCAGAAGACCCGCCAGCCCTGATCGCAGATCAGAAGTTCCGACGTTGCTCATTTGCGTATCCGATGTCGTCATGGCTGACCGCCGATGCGATAGACGAGGCCGAACAGAATGTCGATTTCACTGATCTCAACCACACCGGGGTCATCGGAGCCGGTGGCATAGAATTTCAGTTTGGCGGTTGCGTCGATTCGCCGACCGATTTGATATATTCCCTCCCCCTCGAGTTCGAGACGCGATGGCGTCGACGAGTTTGCAACATTGTAATACTTGAGGAGTTCGTAACGACCTGAACCACGGATGCGGAGCGGCCGAACACGAATATCCATTGCGGCCTTCGCGCCAAAACGCACAGTGTTGCCGGGATGTTCGAAGATGCCCCGATCGGGAGTATCCGTGATCACCAGAATCGTGTTCGTGGCGACGTGGGGACCAACTTTGAAGGCCCCCTCACGACCCAGCACGAGACCCATCCATCCAAACTGGGTGACAAGCGCGTCCCGCTTGACGTTCTTGCTCTCGAGGAAGTACTGACCGTAGAGATTGGATTCCCAGAAGAACAGGTTGCCCGGCTCACGGGCAACGTCCAATCTGCTCTCGATGTAGTCCAGGAATTCCTGGGCCCCATCGCCTTTGAAATGGCGATAGTTCACCATGAAGCGCGAGGAGGTGTTTGGCCCGCCGCTGGCGAGCGCATCGGAACGCAATTCGCCCCGGAGATCCGTGTAATTCCGATCGTCGTCAACATCGTGTGATTTCTGGCGGAACTCAAGACTTGCACCGGACGAGTTGCCCGGCTCGCCGCGGCTGCGGAGCGCCAGCTTGACACCCCGACGTGAATAGGTGCGGGGGTCGGCGTTCTGGTCGAAATCACAGGCCTCGGTGTGTGCGGAGATTTCCAGAGAAGTGTGCTGCCCTCTATTGAACGACAGATTCCCTTCAATTCGGGTCTGCATGTTATCATCGGTGCTTGAAGCAAGGTCCACATCATGATCTGCCTGAGAGAACTTCATTCCCCAGGCCGCACTCAAGCCGATCTGACCTCCGAGTCCGAGACCGAATCTTACATCCTTATAGTCCAGGTCGCTGTTGTTGGGATAAGACGCGTTGGATAACCCCATGTCGGCACCGGCATTCAGGAACTTGGCAGGCTTGACACGGGCCTGAACTGTAAGTTCGGTCTGGCCGACGTCCGATGAATCATTGTCGGCGTTCTCGAACTTACGCAGCCCGGCAGCAGATGAGAGAATGACCTTGTCTCCGAATTTGCGCTGATAGCTCAGCCCTGCGTCTGTGCGGGCGATTGGTGCGAAGCTGACTTCTTCGCTCCGACTGGCTCTGATTCCCAGCCGGTCATTTCGTGTCAGATCCGCGGACACATCCGCTGAAACATCCGAGCGCGTGACCTCGGCTCTTGAAATCTCCACTCCGCCAGAGTGCGATCGTGCCGTGTTGGAGCCGAATCCAGCGGCCAATGTCCCTCGGATGTTCCTCGTCCACTCGGGAGTCGCCTCTGCGGCAGGGATTTTGCCTCCGGCAAGTCGAGCAAAACGGTCATACAGTCCAACCGTGCCACGCTCATACTTGTGGATCTTCATGAGCGAATTGGTCGCCGCCCAGAATCCCGGATCATCAGAACTGAGCTTCTTGCCCTTGTATCGGTTGTCATAGTTCGTCTGGGATTGGCTGGATATCTTCTTCAGTGTTTCAACGGCGTGTCTGTTTTCCGCCAGGATTCTGCCCGTACGGTCACGGAATTTCGCGAGGAGCCTCTCCTGCGAATCCTGAGCCGGAGGCCGCGATTGACCCTCCGGCATGAGCCGCGAAAACCGGGTTGAGACGTACGCTTCGTGTTCCTCGTCCAGCCTGATCAGATGCCACTCACCCTCGGTCTTGATATACTCGTAGTGCTCGCCTTGTTGTCCCACGCCGCTGACCTCGGAGTCCGTGGATGGACCGGCGCGGAGATTGACGCGAGAACCGGTGATCTCGACGAGACGCCCTGCGGAGCCGTGCTCTGACCCACCGATCGCCGTCGTTTCAATCCAGCCTTCGATTGGTTGTATGCTGCGCAGGATCCGGATGGCGAGCTGACGCGCCCGTGTCTCCTGTGCAGCAAGCGGGGAATCCTGGGCGTGCGCCCAAGATGGTGACGCGAAAACAGCCAAGGACGTCAGCAGGAACAAGGAAAGCGGTGGTGTCAGTCTCTTCATGCAGATCCGACAATCAAGACTGGCCGGCGGTTGCGAGACGGAGCGCGGTCCGTCGCTACAACCTTGAATCCACACTGTGAGTGTATGAATTGCTGGCGGTCAGTGCTATAGGTTTTTTTCTGTTGATGTAACAGGGAAATGCGGAACAGGGTTCTCGCAAGCTCCGGGGCAGGTCTGTGTGCCCCCGGCCACCTCTTGCATTAGAAGCGGAGAACAATCGTGGGGACTCGTTTCAATCCCCGATCTTCAGCACGGCCAAGAGCCTCACCCGACGGTCTCATGCGCAGGTGCGAAACCGGCGCGTGCCTCACTTGATGATGACGATCTTCCCAATCTGCGAACCCAGCTTCGAATCAACACGGTAGATGTAGATTCCCGACGTCACCGGCTGCGCGTTGCGTGAGATCAGGTCCCATCCCACTGAGGACGAGTACGTGGTCAGGAAGGGATCCGGATGGTGGATCTCGCGGATCAGATCGCCAAAGAGACTGTAGATTCTGATCGTGGCGGTGTC
>JAGVEK010000548.1 GCA_020058315.1 Candidatus Zixiibacteriota bacterium | reverse complement strand
GTCCGACGGCGGATCGTCAATTCTCATTCCCTCAAACCAGGTGCCGGACGTGCGCATCCGTCTGGCGGCGGCTGGACTGCCACGGACTGGATCGGTTGGATTTGAGATTTTCGACAAGACAAATCTCGGAATGACGGATTTCCTCCAGAAGGTCAATTACCGTCGCGCCCTCGAAGGCGAATTGGGCAAGTCAATTGCGTCGCTGCGTGAGGTCTCGGCCGCACGAGTCCACATCGTCATTCCGGAAAACCGGCTCTTCACTCAGGATCAGAAGCCGACGACTGCGTCGGTCATCGTCAAGGTCACCGGCGCTCTGGATCGGGGCAAGGTCGCCGCGATCACTCATCTGATTGCCTCCGCCGTGGAGGGGCTGGATCCCTCGCGGGTCACCGTGCTCGATCAAAACGGGACACTTCTCTCAGCGGCGCAGGACGAATCGACCTTCGGCGCCACGACCAGCCGGCAGCTCGAATTGCAGAAGAACGTCGAGTCGTATCTGCAGGACAAGGCTCAGTCGCTTCTGGACGGTGTCCTTGGCCAGCGCAAGGCGATCGTGCGTGTCAACGCCACGCTGAATTTCGAACAGGCCGAGAAGACCATCGATGAATACGACCCTGACAATCTCGCCATCGTGTCCCAGGAGCAGACGATCGAGAACACCTCGGATAACAACACGGATACCGAAGGAGCAAAGTCGGGTGGGACCACCAGCAAGGAAAACACGGTCACCAATTACGAAGTCAACCACACAGTCCAAAAGATCGTTGCTGCGGTCGGGACAATCCAACGGCTGACCGTCTCGGTCATCGTGGATGGAACATACACCAAACCAGAAGGGGCGGCCGATGACAAACCACCGGTCTTTACGCCCCGCCCGCAGGAGGAACTCGACCGTATTGGTGCGCTTGTAAAAGCGGCCGTCGGACTGGCGCCTGATCGCAACGATCATATCGAAATTGTCAGCGTCGCCTTTGACAATACGAACATGCAAGAGGAGAAACGCGAGCTCGAAAAGATGGAAAAGAAGGAGTTCTACTACGACATCGCATACAAGGTCGGGTACGGACTCGCCATTCTGGCCGCGCTGTTTGTCGGCTTGAAGATTCTCAAGAAAGTCATGAAGTTCTTCTCGTCGCTCGCGCAGCCGGGCGGGCTCCATGGCGAGATGGGCGGTCTGCCGCAGATCATCGATGAGCGGATGCCGGCCATCATGCCCGAACGGCGCAAAGCCCGTCTCTCGGATCAGATGGTGCAGGTTGCCAGGGAGCGCCCCGACGAGATGGCGCGGGTCATCAAAACCATGATGGTGGATTGACGTCATGCCTGATCCTGCAGGAACAACCGCGAAGGAACTCACGCCCACGCAGAAGGCGGCGGTGGCATTGGTCGTCATGGGGCGTGAGGTGGCCGCCGAAGTTGTCAAGAACCTCAGCCAGCGCGAGATCGAGAAACTCACGGTTGAAATCGCCAATCTCCCCGCGGTGTCCCCAATCCTTGAGGAAAATGTCATCAAAGAGTGCCATACAATTTTCATGGCACGTCAGTACATCGCTCAAGGCGGTATCGATTACGCGCGCGGTCTGCTCGAAGATGCCATGGGAAAGACCAAGGCTGCCGAGATTCTCTCGAATCTGGAAGGCAGTCTTCAGAAGACCGGATTCGAGATGCTGAAGAATATTGAACCGCGGCAGCTCACCAATTTTATCCAGAACGAGCATCCTCAGACAATTGCGCTGCTCATGACCCAATTGTCACCGCAGCATGCTTCCGCAGTCCTCACGGAATTGTCGTCTGAACTCCAGGCAGAAGTGACCCTCAGGCTCGCCACAATGGAGAAGATATCTCCTGAGATCCTGCAGCAGCTTGAGGGAGCGCTGGCGACGCAGTTTGACAGCAGCGCCTCGCGTGACATGTCGGTCTCGGGCGGGGTTAAGACAGTTGCCGCTGTCCTCAACATCATCGACACCACCACCGAGCGCCGCATCATGAAGATTCTGGAAGCCGAGGATGCCGAACTCGCCAATCAGATCAAGAACATGATGTTCGTGTTTGAGGATCTGGTGCTTCTCGATGACCGCTCGATGCAGCGCGTGCTCAAAGAAGTGGAAACCAAGGATCTTGCGGTCGCAATGAAGGCAGCCTCCGAGGAGGTCAAGTACAAGATCTACTCGAACGTGTCTGAACGCGTCGCCAGCATGATCCGCGAGGAGATCGAATTCCTGGGTCCGATGCGTCTCTCCGACGTGGAGGGTGCGCAGCAACGAATAGTGGAAGCCGTCCGGCGTCTCGAGGAAGAAGGACTCATCATCATCAGCGGACGCGGGGGCAAAGAAGATGTCATCGTCTGAGCGCGTGTTGCGCCGCAGTCTTGTCTCCCCCCGCAGCTATATGGTTGGTGATGCAGTTCGAGGTGTCGCAATTCCCCTCGATAACCGGCCATTAAGTGTTCAGGAGGCCGAAGGGCGATTTACATCCGAGCTCGCCCGTTTGAAGGATCAGCACCAAACAGCGCTGGAGGAAGCCTATCGCAATGGGTATCAAGACGGGTCGGGAATGGCCGGGGCCGAAGCGGCGGCGGAAATCGCGCGGATCGCGGCCATCCTCGATTGCATCGGTGAGGAATTCGCCCGCACGCGCTCCGACTGGTATGTTGCCTTCGAGCAGCAGATGATTGATCTGATCGGGTGCGCTCTGGAAAAGATTCTGGGTGAACGGCCGCCATTGCCCGAGCGCGTTGCCCATGCCCTGCGCGAGGCTTTCGACAAGCTGTCCGGGGGCGACCGCGTCACGCTTCGCTGCCACCCGGACGAACTGACATTCATCCAAGATCTGTTTTCAAAGAAACTCGATGAATTTGCCGGCTTCCGGCAGATCCGCGTTCTTCCCGATGGGCAGGTCGGACCGAATGGCTGCCTTGTTGAAACAGAGCTCGGCGTTGTCGATGCGCGTATCGAACAGCAACTCGCCATTCTGAGAGGCGTGCTCAGCACAGCGGCTCTTGACCGGCAAATGCCTGCAACGCCGGATTCGGCGGAGTCCGCAGAGGTTCTCGATGCCGTTCCATTGGAATGACGGACTGGACGGAACCTTGCAGCGCCAGCTCCGGACCCTTGCCGACCGGGCGCCGCTTCCGCAAGTCGACTGGAGCCGCTACCGGTCCCTCATTGGCGCGGCAGAAGTCGTTCGCGCCACAGGACGCATCAGCGGGCTTGTCGGTCTCACCATCGAAGCCGATGGTCCCACCACGCACGTCGGTGATCTGTGCATGCTCGAAGAACTCCAGACTCG
The DNA here is from genome assembly GCA_020058315.1 of Candidatus Zixiibacteriota bacterium. GTDB lineage: Bacteria > Zixibacteria > MSB-5A5 > WJJR01 > WJJR01 > JACRMA01. Next base: position 7,259 of record JAGVEK010000548.1, on the reverse strand, counting down.
CCAGAAGATTCCGGCGGAAGTCGTCGGATTCCGGCGCGGACGAGTCCTGTTGATGCCGATCGGTGATCACCACGGCATCGGGCCGGGTTGGGTTGTTAGCGCGACTGGTGAGACTTTGACGGCGCCGGTCAGTGAGCATCTTCTTGGACGTGTCGTCGATGCGCTCGCCAATCCCATTGACGGACTTGGTCCGGTGGCCGGCACCATCCGAAGGCCGCTCAACTGCGTCCCGCCTCATCCACTCAGCCGCCCCCGTGTGACCGAGCGTCTCACGACCGGCGTTAGAGTGATTGACACGCTTCTGACCTTGGGCAAGGGCCAGAGGATGGGACTGTTCGCCGGTTCCGGTGTGGGGAAAAGCACGCTACTGGGAATGATCGCGAGAACCTCATCGGCGGACGTGAATGTCATTGCCCTGGTTGGTGAACGGGGCAAGGAAGTGCGCGATTTTCTCGATCGCGATCTCGGGCCTGAAGGCAGAAAAAAATCGGTCACCGTCGTCTGCACGTCCGATCAGCCCGCTCTTCTGCGTCTGAAAGCGGCTCTGACAGCGACTACGATCGCTGAGCATTTCCGTGATCGGGGCGCCAATGTCATGCTTCTGGTGGATTCCATTACACGTTGGGCACTCGCGCAGCGCGAAGTTGGACTGGCCACCGGGGAACCGCCCACGACACGCGGATTCCCGCCATCGGTTTTTGCCCTTTTACCTCGCCTCCTGGAACGCGCGGGGCGATCCTCACGGGGTTCGATCACCGGGATCTACACTGTGCTGGTTGAAGGAGACGATCTCGCCGAACCGATCTCCGACTCATGCCGCGCAATCCTCGATGGGCATCTCGTATTGTCGCGACACATCGCGTCGCAGAACCATTTCCCGGCAGTTGATGTCCTCGAATCGGTTTCACGCGTGACGACCGATGTCCTTTCTCCGGAAGAAGTCGAACTGGCCGGCACCGTGCGCGACGTCCTGTCCACCTACCGTGAAGCAGAAGACCTTATAGCAGTCGGGGCATACAAACGGGGAGCGTCGCCCAAGATCGACCGTGCCATCGAATTGATTGACGGTCTGCGCTCGTTTCTGCGCCAGAATGTCCGCGAGACGGCTGATGACACTGGGGCGTGGGCAAGGTTGCGCGCAATGATCCACTCCCCATCACCGTCGGCAAAGCCCTCAGTCCCGGAATCATAGTATGAGGTCAGTGCGAATCAGTTCACTCGTGGCAGGGGTGCCACGGGTTGTCAGACCCGTGTCTTCCACCACACAAAGACACAGGTCTGAAGACCGGTGGCGCCAGCTAAAATGGGGCGATCCGTCGAGGCGGACTGCCGAGCCAACTCGTGAACGGGGAAAATGGCTTGCCGGGAGGCTTGCCCTCCCGATCTCAGGCCGGAGGCTTGTAATTCGTCCACCTTTCAACCGAGACCGAGGAGAGTCGATGGCCTCCGTAAAGGCATTCCTGAGATTCCGGGCCCGATTCTCGGCTGCATGATCGTCATCTGATACTCCCATGAAGCTCTTCCGTTTCCGATTGGCACGCCTGATGCACCTCAAGCAGGCGGAGAAGAAGCAGCGCGCCATTGAACTGGCTCACGAACAGAGCCTGATGCGACAGTGTGAGGCCCAACTGGAGGATTCGAGACAGGAGTGGGCAGAGGTCGCAGAGTCCTACGCGGCACTCTCCGCACGCCCCAGCGTGGCTCGTCAATGGGACGGGGCGCTGCTGGCGTTGGGTGCTGCCAAGCAGGAGGTCTTGCGTCGGACCGACTTGGTGCGCCGTGCCTCCGAACGCGTGGAGCAGGCGAGGGAGAGGCTGGTTAAGAAATCGCGTGAGGCTGAAACACTGGAACGCTTGAGGCAGCGCCGGTGGCGGGAATATTCGCTTGAGAATCTCCGTGACGAACAAAAAGAGAACGACGCGAAAGCTGTCACTCGGTTCCTGCGTGATCGAGATCCCGCAGAGCAACACACATGATCAGTGTGGGCACAAGCGGGGGGGGGGCTTAGGAAGAATCTGCCGCCCGATCTGGAAAACCGAACCGCACAACCCGAGCATCACTGAGCCTGTTCTGCTATCCGCCACCCGGCATGCGCCGGGAATCTCTACAGAGACAATAGGTTACTGCAAATCGTCGTCGCCCGTCGGAGCGCGGCATGCGAGTTGCACAATGGATGTCGGATTGGTTTGCCCATGTGGCAAACCAGGCAGGAGCTATGGCAGAGGATGTGAAGAAAGCAACGCCCCCGGCGGCCGAAAAACCCAAGCCGTCGTCGATGGATTCGGGCAAGGATCAAGGCAAGGATCAGGGCAAAGAAGCCCCCCCAGCAGCCGATGCCACTCCCGAGAAGGCAGGGAAGAAGTTCAGCCCGGTGCTCCTCATCGTAGTCGGGCTAGTGACCTTCGTCATCTTCCTGGCAGGATTCAGTTACATGATGGGAGTCTTCGACCCGAAGCCTCCTGCCACTGCCGCGCTACCCGCCGAGGCGAAATCGGCTGCGGATTCCACCAAGACCGATGGTCAGCCACAGGAGTATGTCTCCGATTTCGGCCGCGCCGCCGCGGCGGTGGAAGCTGCCCAGAAGAGTGGTGTCGACACGATCGCAATGATTTCCGAGCTCGACCAGCGGCACAAAGAAATCGCCGCCGAAGAAGCGCAACTTCAGATTGAACGACAGGAACTCACGACACTCAAGGGCCAGGTCGAGCAGTTGCTCTCTCAGAAGAAGGCAATCGCTGGCGAGAAAGTTCTCTACCTGGCAAAACTGCTGGATGGCATGAAGCAAGAGGAACTGGCCGGTCTGATGGCCAAGCTCGATGATAAGACGATCCTCGCAATCCTGCCGAGCATGAAGCCGCTCAACGCTTCGAAAGTCCTGGCCCTGCTCCCGCCGGAGCGTGCCGCGCAAATCACAACCGAGTTGCTGACCCCGGAACCCTGAGGAACCTAAGGCAAAGAACGAATGCAGGCACTGCCGACCGATATTCTTCTCCAATTGCTGGGAACCCCCGTAGCGGTCCCACCGTCTGGAGTTCGCGCCGACGCCGCGACGTCCGGCTCAGATGCCTTTGCCGCCGCGTTGCAGTTGTTGTTAGCCGGAACGCCGGGCGGAATCCCTGGCGCGGAGACTTCAGTTCCGGCTGGCATGGGTGCCCTGTTTGCGAGTGCTGAGGCCGGCACCGATGGCGGTCTTGGCTCGGCATTGTTGGCATCCTCTCCCGTTGCTTCACCGCTGACCACCGACCCCAATTGCGCGGTGGCAACCGGTCCTGCCGACGGCACGATCCTCTCCATACTGATGGGTACCGTGGCCTCGCCCCTCGAATCGCCGAGTGCGCTGGCAACGGCTGATTCTGACCGGGTATCGGTGCCAGCCGATCCCGCAGGGAGTTCGACGGAGGGCGCAGACGCGACAACCACTGCGGCCGCCACTTTGGCCAAATCATCAAGTACCGATCTTCTGATTGTGCTCAATACCAGTCGTGATCCGCTCCCTGCCACGATGGTTCAATTGCCGCCAATGCCGTTGCCCAATGCGCGCGACATTGCAGCCGGTACTCCGGTGGGAAGCCAGGATTCTGCTGGTTCTTTGCCGGGCCAGACAGCCGTGCATATTGCGGCAGTTGACCTGCCATCTCAACCGCTGTCATTGCCCAACGTGCGCGACATGGCAGCCGACGCTCCGGTGGGAAGTCAAGATTCTGCAGATCCTTTGCCGGGCCAGACAGCCGTGCAATCTGCAACAATAGACCTGCCACCCCAACCGCATGGGCTTATTGTCACTGACACGCCGACGGGTCAGACCGATGGGGAGTCTCGGCCGGTGATCGCAAAGTCGGCGCCAGATGTCGATCAGGCCGCGTTCACAAGCAAGACAATCTCCATGAAGCCGGCGACGGAATCAGTTGTAGAGCACATCAATCCACCGATTCCGTCATCTGGAAGCGGATCCCCTGCTTCCCCCAAATCAATCACTACCAGCGCTGCGACTCCTGCTGTCGCAGTCCCTGCCCAGCAGAGCTCCGACGTGCTGCTTCGTGCCAAGAACTTTGACACGGCTGATACCCGCGTTGTCAGAGCCAAGGCCGGAGATCTCTCCTCGAAGATGGTCGATCTCGGCCTCCGGAGTCTGTCGATCCGCTCCGGAAAATCGCAGACCTCTGTGTCCGCCCGTCTGGATGCGCTATCCGCTCTCGATGTGAGCGTCAGCGCTCGCTCCGCCGCGCCAGAAACCGCATCCGTCAGGGCGCAGAGCGTGGCGCCATCCAACGAACACGCCACCGGGCGCGCTGTGAGATCTGACGACGCAGATCGAAAGAACGGCGATCTGGCAGCGAGCAGCCAGACAGGCCGTTCTGGCGAACTGACGCAGAAAGATGCCGCTCCGGCGCAGAATGCGTCGGCACATTCTGTCCTGTCGTCGAAAGAAGTTGCACCCGAACGCGCTGAATTGGCGCCTCCGGCACGCTTTGTGATAGAGGATCCCAAGTCCATTCGTGTTCCTGGACAGATCACCATGCGCATGGAGCCGTCCGAGCTCGGACGACTGACCATCGACTTGCAGGCAGGCCCATCGGGCATCATTGGCAGGCTTCGCTTCGCCTCCGACGCGGTGCGCGCGACAGTCGAGCGCGACATCGCTCAGTTGCATCGTGCTCTCACCGACGCCGGAATCCGCGTGGAGCGGCTGGATATTGTTGGCGTCGCACCGGGCGGCGAACGCTCCAGCCTGTCGTCACAGACTCCTGGGGATCATCAAGCGCCGCAGCGCGAGTCGCAGGGGCGCAACGGCGAACCAAAGAACAACCTCTCGTACAATGACCGGGAACGCGGCCATCGCAACCAACCTCAGTGGATCGAACAACGGCAATCTCCGTGGCTCAGTATGACCAATATCGCCCAGGGACTCAACCTGGTGGCGTAACAGAGGGGACTCGATCATGCCAATATCGGCCAGTTTAGACCAGATCAGTGCAGGGGCTTCGGTCTCAGCAAGTCAGAGTGCCAGCAGCAGGAACACTCTCGGAAAGGACGACTTTTTACGCCTGTTCGTGACCCGTCTGGCCAACCAGGATCCCAGCTCGCCAATGCAGGACGAGCAATTCATTGCCCAGATGGCGCAGTTCACCCAGCTCGAACAACTGCAGAACATGAACAGCAACCTCGAACAGGCCCTCAGTGCCGATCTCATGCTGTCGCAGACGATTAACAACACGATGGCCACCTCCCTGATTGGCCGCTCCGTGCGCGTCCAGTCCAACTCCGTCGTGATTGGTGAGTCTGGCACCGCCGACATTTCCTTTGATCTTGAGAAGTTAGCTGGTGACGTGACGCTCAAAATCACCAACGACGATGGAAGCCTTGTCCGCGCCCTGCGCATGGATCACGTCCCATCGGGTGCCAATGACATCACATGGGATGGCCTCGATGCCAACGGAAGCCCCGTGGCCCAGGGGAAGTACAACCTGGAAGTCCTGGCGACCGACGCTGAGGGCAACGAAATCACAGCCCATGCATATTTCAATGGAACGGTCGATGGAGTCCGCTACGTCGACGGGGCCGGAATGCTCACTGTCGGAAATGTGCTCATTCCCCTCAGCGACGTCCTTGAGATTCACACTTGAAACCACAGTCAGGCATAACGATGAGTCTTGTCCAGTCCGTACGAACAGCCGCCGCACAGGCGCTCCAGACCCGCCCGAAAGAGTCCGCAGAAAAAGCTGCGGGAACGGTGGGGGAGTTCGCCAGGATATTGCGGTCTCGTCTCGACGAACAACACATCGCGGTCTCCGCGCATGCGGCCGACCGGATGATCAGACGCGGGCTGATCCCCGACGACAACACAATCAGCCAGTTGCAGACCGCGTTTGACCTCGCGAAAGAAAAGGGATCCCGCGAGGCGCTCTTTTTGCTCGACGATCTGGCCGTCATTGCCTCCGTGCCCAACCGCACGGTCAAAACCGCCATGGATCGTCAGTCGCTCGAAGCCGGAGTCTTTACCAATATTGACGCAGCCATTGTTCTGCCGTCGAAGATCCGGCCTGCTGAAACCAATAATCAACAGGACAACCTGTCATCCAGATCGATCGGCCGGACCCCAGACGGGGAGGCTGCGATCCAACATGGAGGATTACCCCTATGATGGCCTCGCTGTTCGCGGGTGTGTCGGGTCTGCGCAACCACATGGTGCGCATGAACCTCGTCGGCGATAATATCGCCAACATCAACACGATCGGATTCAAGACCGGCCGTGTGACATTCAGAGAAGCACTGGTCCAGACGTTACGCGGCGCCGGTCGTCCGACGACGACTTCCGGCGGATTCAACCCGGTCCAACTCGGCTTGGGTATGAATGTCGCCACGGTGGACAACAAGTTTTCCCAGGGCGGTCTGGAAACGACCGGCCAGCTCACTGACTTGGCGCTGCAAGGATCGGGATTCTTCATCCTCTCTGACGGCGGGCAGGAATACTACACGCGTGCGGGTGCTTTTGGTCTGGACGGCAATTCCAACATGGTGAACCCGGCCAACGGGTTCTTCGTGCAGGGGAAGATGGCCACGACCGACGGCTCGATCCCCGCCACCACGGCGATCGGCAACATTAACCTGCCGTTTGGACAGCAGGACCCGGCGAAGGCGACCACGCAGGTCTTCCTGGCCAACAACCTCGATTCCACCGCCACCACGGCCACCGCCTCTTTGTTCTCGGCCGGGGCGACCAACATTGACATTGTCACCGGTGTAACCGCTGACGGCGCCGGTGGAACCCATACGCTGACAGTCACAGGAGTACAGCCGACCAATTCGACCGGGCTCTCGGTCTACGCGGGAGGGATGGTCGAGACCGATACGTTGGGCGCGCTCGGGGTGACACAGGCCGGGCTCGATGCGGGCTTCTCGCTGTCCGTGGATGGAGGGACTTTTGTCCCGGTCGCGGGGTTGACCTTGACTTCGACAGTGAGTGACCTGATCGCTGCGATCAGCAAGGTCAAAGGTGTCCAGTCGGAATACGACTCAGTCGGCAGTCAGATTCGGCTGACCCGTTCATATGCAGGCACCGGCGCCACTTACAACATCGCTTCGAACAATGCGGTCGCCGGTGACATCGCCGCCGTCATCTTTGGTGCCGCAGTCGGTGCGGCCTTTACAGTCAACAACGGAACAGCTCATACATTTGCTGTGACTGATGTGTTCCAGCCCACCACCGGTTCCGCGATGGCGCCGGTGACTCTCGGTGTCACTCTCAATACCAGCACGGG
>JAGVEK010000541.1 GCA_020058315.1 Candidatus Zixiibacteriota bacterium | reverse complement strand
CCTGGACAATGGGATCGCTTGGGGCAAAAGAAAGCCGCCCACAGATCGAAACTCTTTTGGCCGACAACACGCAGGTTAAGCTCTACCTGGACCGGAAACTGCTCACTTGTCGGGTAAAGGAGATAGCTGAACAGGCGCTGGCAACCATCTGATTATTACGGTTCATCCGGTTGATTGCGTACTTGTCTAAAATGTCTTTCTTCCTGAAGTCCACAAATCGTCAACCTCGACGAAGATGCAGGGTTTCAATCCGTAATCATTGATATTATTTCCTCGATAATTATGTTATGAAGACGAATACATGAGGACTTGATACAAGCATGGTCAACGGTGTCTTGCTCAATCAACTCGAATCGCATCTCTGGGAAGCCGCCAACATCCTGCGCGGGCCGGTGGATGCGGCAGACTTCAAGAGCTACGTCTTCCCGCTCCTCTTTTTCAAGCGCCTCTCAGACGTGCATGACGAGGAGTATCGGACCGCCATGGAGGAGTCAGGCGGGGATGAGGAATACGCCCAGTTCCCGCAAAACTACCGCTTCCAGGTTCCCGACGCTTGCCACTGGAGCGATGTGCGTGCCGTTACCACCAACGTCGGGCAGGCGCTTCAGAAGGCCATGCGCGGCATCGGAAAGGCGAACCCGGAAACGCTCTACGGCATCTTTGGCGATGCCCAGTGGACCAATAAAGATCGGCTTTCCGACGCGCTGCTGCGCGACCTCATAGAGCACTTTTCACGCATCAACCTCGGCAACCAGTCTGCGCAGGCCGACATCCTCGGCCAGTCCTATGAATACCTGATCAAGAAGTTCGCCGACGCCACCAACAAAAAGGCCGGCGAATTCTATACCCCGCGCTCGGTGGTGAAGCTGATGGTGAACATCCTTGATCCGCAGGAAGGCGAGTCCATCTACGACCCTGCCTGCGGCACGGGCGGCATGCTGCTGGAAGCCATCCACCACGTGAAGGAGAACCACGGCGACGACCGCACCCTCTGGGGCAAGCTCTTTGGACAGGAAAAGAACCTCACCACCAGCGCCATTGCCCGCATGAACCTCTTTCTGCACGGTGCGGCGGACTTTCGCATCGAGCGCGGCGACACCCTGCGGAAGCCGGCCTTTTTCTCCGGCGACAACCTGGCCACGTTCGACTGCGTCATCGCCAATCCACCCTTCTCGCTGGAAAAGTGGGGTGAGGAGATCTGGAGCAGCGACCCCTACGGCCGCAGTTTCGCCGGGATGCCGCCCGCCAGGTGCGGCGACTACGCCTGGGTGCAGCACATGATCCGCTCCATGGCGCCCAAGAGCGGGCGCATGGCCGTGGTACTGCCCCACGGGGCGCTCTTCCGCATGGGCGCCGAGGGCAAGATCCGTCAGAAGATTCTCGGCATGGATCTGCTCGAAGCGGTCATCGGCCTGGGGCCGAACCTCTTTTACGGCACGGGCCTCGCGGCCTGCATCCTCGTTTTCCGCCAGCGCAAGCCCCAAGACCGTAGGAACAAGGTGCTCATCCTCGACGCCTCGAAGGAGTTCAAGACCGGCCGCGCCCAGAATGAACTGCTGCCGGAGCACGTCGAGCGCATCCACGGCTGGTATAGGGATTTCCAGAACGTGGAAGGCGTCGCCCGCGTGGTCACGCTGGAAGAGATCGCCGCGAGTGACCACAACCTGAATATCCCGCGTTACGTCGAGCCAAAGGTTGACCAGGAGACGCTGACGGTCGAGGAGGCCATGAAGCGGCTCAAGGAAAGCGCCACGGCGGCATTCGCGACGGAGGAGAGGCTCGTCGCCATCTTGAAAAGAGAAGGGCTGTTGACATGAACCAGCTGCTGAACAGTCTGAAGCCGAACCAGCGCAAAGGCAGCAAACCTCGCTGCCATTTCTTGACGCATGGCGCTCCAGAACAGGTCTCTAAGTGGTTGACCGGATTAATTGAGCCATGGGGATCAGTTGCGGCGACCGACCACTGGATGCCGCAAGGCTTCGATTCTCTTGATGAGGCACAACTAGGCACTGCCTCTCGCCTGATCCCGGACAAGCGCGTGCGCGATGGTCTCTTGAGTTGGTGGCTCGCCGAGCCCGTGAATGCAAATACACCGAACTGGGACATCGCCAGCACCTGCACAATTGATGGCAAACCCGGCCTTCTTCTAATTGAAGCCAAAGCGCACGATGCGGAGCTTCGGAACGAACAGAAAGGAACTGAAACCTCCTGTTACGAGTAAAAGCTGCCGGAATCATGTGCGTATCGGCGCCTGCATTCAGGATGCGAGCCTTGCTTTGTCCAAGGAAACTGGTTTGGTGTGGGCGTTATCACGCGATTGGAACTATCAGATGGGTAACCGCTTCACTTGGGCATGGAGGCTGGTATCTATGGGAATGCCTACGATTCTGGTCTATCTCGGGTTTCTAGACTGCCAGGAAATGCGAACCGCCAGTCAGATTCCCTTTTCCAACCATGAAGATTGGCGAAGACTTGTCGAGGAGCATGGCGCTCCTTTGTTCCCTGCCGGCATTTGGGATCACCGCTGGATTATCCAGGGATCTACCCTGATTCCGACTATTCGGACGATTATGCAGCCGCTTGGGGGAGACTTATGACCCGTATCACCCAACAGCAACTCGAATCCTACCTCTGGGGCGCGGCGGTGCTCCTGCGCGGGACCATTGACGCGGGCGACTATAAGCAGTTCATCTTCCCGCTGCTGTTCTACAAGCGCCTGTGCGATGTGTTCGACGAAGAAACGCAGACCGCCCTGGCCGAATCCGACGGGGACAAGGAGTTCGCCGCCTACCCGGAGAACCACCGCTTCCAGGTTCCGCCCGAAGCCCACTGGCGCGAGGTGCGCCAGGCCGCTAAAGACGTGGGCCGCGCCCTCCAGAACGCCATGCGCGCCATCGAGACCGCCAACCCCGACAAGCTCTACGGCATTTTCGGAGACGCCCAGTGGACAAACAAGGACCGCCTCTCCGACACCATGCTGCGCGATCTGGTCGAGCACTTCAGCAGGCTGGAACTGACCATCGCCAACCTGCCGGAAGATGAGCTGGGCCAGGGCTACGAATACCTGATCAAGAAATTCGCCGACGACTCGGGGCACACCGCCGCCGAGTTCTACACCAACCGCACCGTCGTCCACCTGATGACCGAGATGCTCCAGCCCCAGCCCGGCGAGAGCATCTACGATCCCACCTGCGGCTCCGGCGGCATGCTGCTCTCCTGCATCGCTCACCTGCGCCGGCAAGGGAAGGAATGGCGCAACGTGCGCCTGTACGGGCAGGAGCGGAATCTCATGACCTCCTCCATCGCTCGCATGAACTGCTTCCTCCACGGTATCGAGGACTTCCGCATCGAGCGCGGCGACACCCTCAGCGAACCCAAATTCGTCCGAGGCGACCGGCTCATGCAGTTTGACATGGCACTGGCGAATCCACCCTATTCGATCAAGCAGTGGGACCGCGCCGCCTTTGCCGCCGATCCCTGGGGCCGCAATCTCTACGGCGCCCCGCCGCAGGGCCGTGCCGATTATGCCTTCTGGCAGCACATCCTCCAAAGCCTCGCGCCCAAGACCGGCCGCTGCGCCATCCTCTTTCCGCATGGCGTCCTCTTCCGCCAGGAGGAAGCCGAGATGCGGCGCAAGCTCATCGAGGCCGACCTGATCGAGTGCGTCCTCGGCCTGGGGCCGAACCTCTTCTACAACTCGCCGATGGAAGCCTGCGTCGTCATCTGCCGCACGACCAAGCCCAAGGCGCGGAAGGGCAAAATCCTGTTTATCAATGCCGTGGGCCAAGTCACCCGCGAGCGCGCCCAGAGCTTCCTCACCGACGAGCACATCCAGCGCATCGTCAAAGCCTACGAGCAGTTCAAAGACGAACCCGGCTTCACCCGCGTCGCCTCTCTCGTGGAAATCATCGCCAGGGACGGTAATCTGAGCATCCCTCTGTACGTGACGAGTTCAGCTCCTGTGATGGAAGTGCGTGAGGCGTCTGCAACTTACGGATCGGATCGGCTGACGGAAGCGTTGACCACCTGGCTGGAAAGTTCACGCAAGGTCCGGAAAACATTGGATTCTATTCTGGAGGCGCAGCGATGAGCCGGAAACGTAAGATCACAGGGATAAAGTCAGGACCAAGTCGGCACCAAGTTGAAATATTGCGTAAGTGCCTGATTGACAATGGAATAGCTTAACTTATGAAAATTGCAGGAAGGACAGATCGCACCAAGTTCAGGAACCAAGTCCTTTTTTTGAGATATAAAAATATATTAACCCGATGGGTTAATAATACTTGACAGAAAAGGAATATGGACATAAACTTCAAAAATACAAAACTGGCCAAATCCTTCAACGAGGGAGCGCAGCTCGAAAGGATTCACGGGACGTTACGTGCGAAGAAAATCCGGATTCGGATGAAAGAGTTGCGGGCTGCCACGAGCCTGATGGACTTCTGGCCGCCGAAAAGTCCGCCGGGACGGTGTCACGAACTTACCGAGGGGCAAAGGGCTGGTCAACTATCTGTGGACTTGGATCATCCCTATCGACTGATTTTCATTCCCGACCATGATCCGGTTCCAACACGAGAGGATGGTGGCTTGGACTGGTCCCTTGTCACCGCAATTACAATTTTAGAGATAGAGGATACTCATGGTTGATACAATACTGAATAAATATGCACCGGATTACTTGGTTACACCGGGAGAGGTGCTTGAAGAATACCTTGAAAGCTACGGTATGACTCAAGCCGAATTGGCCGCCAGGACGGGGCTGGCAAAAAAAACCATTAATGAAATCATCAAGGGAAAGTCGCCTATCACCACTGAAACCGCTCTGAAGTTGGAACGATCCCTTGGTCGCCCGGCGCACTTTTGGAACAATCTGGAGAGGCAGTTCCAGGAAGATCGCACGCGCCTTGCCGAACATGAGCGCTTGCAATCCCAACTTAATTGGCTGAATAAGGTACCGGTAAACGCCATGAACAAACTGGGATGGATTCCCAAAAGACCGGACAAGGTTTCACAACTCGAAGAAGTCTTACGGTTTTTCGGTGTTTCCTCGCCCGAGCAGTGGTCAACGGTATGGCGGGAATATCAGGTCGCGTATCGCCAGACACGGCGATTCGAGGCTTGCGAGGAATCCGTTTCCGCCTGGTTGCGCATGGGGGAGATCCAAGCCCGACAGATACCATGTGCGCCGTTCGATAAAAAGGTTTTCCAGGAGGCCCTTGAGTCCATCCGCGGACTGACCAGGGAAGAGCCTCGAATTTTTCAGCCGCAGTTGCTGAAAT
>JAGVEK010000502.1 GCA_020058315.1 Candidatus Zixiibacteriota bacterium | reverse complement strand
CCTTGCACATCATGGATTTCGGTCCAATTTGCTCCCAGTCGCCGCAGCGACAATGCAGTCGGAGTGCCCGTTACTCCCGAGAGTAGTGCGATACTCCTGCCCGTGTCAATCCTGGCCTCAAACGCACGGGCAGCAAACCTGGTTACCTCCTGGCCTCCGATGGAGACGGGAATGAGATATGTCCCCTCCTGAAGCGGTCGCTTCCACTGAAGCACCAGTGTATCGATCTCAGCCTGATCTTTGAAGTTGAGCCGGAATTCCCTTTTCGGAGCCACAGCGAGCGAATCGTCGACATACACAGAATCGCGGACGCCGTCCCGTGAATGATTCGTCAGACGCACGATGGCCTGTTCATTCGGCACAGCGAACACGATGGGGGTCAGGACTTCTTTCGTGAAACGCGGTGAGTATAGGAGGCGGACAGATCCCCGGAAAATGAAGTTTCGTTCCTGGTTCTTCGCCCGGCACATGAGGAAGAACACAAAGGTTCTTCCGACGCTCGTCTGCGACAGTCCTTCCATCCCCGCAGGAAGGTGATAGTCGAGGGCGGCGGGCGACAAGAGACGATACGGAGAGTCATACCTGAGTGCAACCATCAACTCCGTCGATTCATCGATGGTCCATCGCTGGTCACTCGGGGGAAAATACAACCAGACGGAATCTTTCGGTTGGAGCCCCATGACCGTGTCGATCTTCAGGAATGCAAGCTGGCGCCCTGTCAGGATCGTGGGTTCGAGCGTGTAACGGACCTCCACGCCGAGAATTGACACACGAAGTTGCTCGAGGGTCAATTTCCACTGCATGGCAATTTTCCGGCTGAATGAATTCAACGTAAGTGGCTGCGAAAGGAAGTGATCGACAGAATCGAGCAACGCAGCGACACTCCGACGGGCTTCTTCCCGGTGGGCGGGCGTGGGATTGCCTCCAACGAGGGTCCTTGTCAGTGCCGAGATCTTTCTGTCGAGTCCTGCCAGCTTGCCGGGAATCGGGCGGGGGAGCCCTTCATCGAACCTCTTCAGCAGTCTTTGGGTTCGTGGGTACACAGACTCGTAGGTGATCAAGGATCTGGCCGAACCCGCCCCATACCAGAGGTTCCGTTGAGCAGAACAAGAGCGGTACAGTGCTCCCGCCTCGTCGGCAATCTCCTGATACGATTTCTTCCACAATGGATGAATCTCATCTACGGGAATTCGAACCCCTTTTTCCGATCCCGACTCAAGCAATACGCCCGCAACTGTCCATCCGGTGAACTCGTCCCTTGCTCCGTCACGGTTTTTCGACGATCTGGGCTCAAGGCGCCGGAGAGTGCGAAGGAGGAGATCCCGAAGCACGAGTCCTTCAGGGCTCTCGCCTTCGGTTGCCCAGTTCCTTGCCAGAAGGATCACATCCGGCTTCAGATCCGAAATCAATTTCAAGAGACGCGGGAGAAGCGAGTCGGGATGCCAAAGATCGCGGACGACGGATGTATCTTTCACTGCACCAAGATCGGGCATGTTCAGGAAGTATTCCTCACCGCCGAGAAACGCCATAACCGCAGCCGCTTCCGTTCTGCGCGCGGCAGCCAACTGATTCGGGTACTCACCGCGTACGTCGCTCTCGCCCGCTTCGCCGTTCGTCACATAAGCGCTGACAATCCGGGCACCCATCGCCATTCGGTAGTATGCTAATCCTGCCAGATCTTCGTAGCCGGGCTGCAGCGCGATGGAAAGCACGTTGAGTCTTGACTTGGTGTCAAGAGCCCGCTGGTGGAGCACTTGCGGCCCGGTCTGCGGAAAGTACTGGGCAAAGGCGGTAAAGGGCAACGCAAGAAAGCCAAGGATCAGAAGACATCGACGGAAAAGACTCATAAAAACACCAAGACAAGTTAGAGATCATTATGACGGTGCGACGCCAAAAGCGATATTGGTTTCTTGCCCCCGTATCCACGCAACGATTTCACGATGTGCATTAGTAGTTATTCAACGCAGAGTCGCGGAGAACGCAGAGCATCGCAGAGAATTAAAGAAGGTTGTTTACAATCCGCTTGATTCCTTTCGACAGTTGCTGTACGTGAAAATTGATGAGCAGGCCAAGTCGTTTGTCCAATAGGCGTACATAAGTGAGAACTTGCGCGTACACCACGGGTGGGACGACGTCGATTGCTTTGAGCTCAACAATGACCTATTCCTCGACGAGGAAATCGACTCTATACCCGCAATCGAGCTTCACTTCGCGAAAAACAAGAGGGACAGGTTTCTGGCGTTCAAAATGAAGGCCGCGGGCTTCCATTTCAGCCGCAAGGCATTCTTCGTACGCGCTCTCGAGCAATCCTGGACCAAGCGCTTTGTGCACTTCGATGGCGCATCCAATGATCTTCTCCGATATCTCGTTCTCGTGCATTACGATCTTCGCTCGTTACGGTTTTGCCAACTGTGGTCACCTCTCAGCGATTCTCAGCGATTCTCGGCGCTCTCTGCGCCTCCGCGATGAGAATCAGAACTTTCGCGAATCAGGGCGGCAACCGTTCTTTCAAGAAAGCCATAATTGTCCGAAAATGCCACGTAAAGAACAAAAAACGAGGCTGCCAGTTTCCCGGCAGCCTCGTGGTACAGACACATCTACAGCTCAAACGGCTAGAACTCGAACTTCAGCGAGAACACTTGATTCGCTTCGAAGTACTTCGCCGAACGATATCCATAATCCAGGATCATGTTGATGCCTCCCAGATTGTAGCCGATTCCGAATCCCATCGTGGCACCGTAGATTTCGTTGTCCGTGTTTTGTGGGACAGACGAATATCCACCGCGGCCGTAGAGTCTCAGGTCTTCAAATGAGTACCCAAGCTCGAGACCCGCGTTGTAGGAGTCGAAGTACAAATTGTTGTTCGTAAATGAGCCGCTTACCAGGGCATTGAAGTTATCGGCCAGCTTGTAGTCGTACGACAGACCGATCTCGACCAATGCGGGGAGCTCGTAGCTGGCGGCCTGAAGTAACAAAAATTCATCAGGCCGGCTCCCACCGGTGACGAGGGCTCTCCGATAGAGCCCCGGTCCGTCAAATGTCATTTGCGGACCGACATTCTTCACCGCAAGGCCGAGGTTTAGCCCCTTGACACCCACCAACCCGTCATACTGTACTCCGAAGTCGAACGCGAATCCAGAAGAGGAGACGCGGTCGATCTTCTCTGAGATCAGTTTGATACCGAAGCCGACAGTGATCGCATCCGTCAGTGGACGGGCAAACGCTGCCGAAACGGTGACAAAGGTTGGCGTGTAGAAGCGCTGTGAAAAGTTCTCGGGGTCATCTTCCGTTGTCAACGGAATGTCGCCGAACGAGAGTGATTTGACTGCGAACCCGATGTTTCCGAAGCTTCCGAACCTACCGGCAACGGCGCCGTACACAACGTTGATATCAGCGATGTATGACATCGATGAAAACATCGCTTCCGCTCCACCCTGCATATGGCCCAGTCCGGCTGTGTTCCAGTACATTGCCTCAACGCCCTGTGACGTCGAGATGCTCGATCCGCCGAGTGCAAGATCTCTGGCACCCACGGGGATCAGCAGCTCGGGCGCCGCAACGGCCCCAACGCGCTGATGCTGGGCCAAGGCCGGCACCGCCAGAAGCATCACCGCCATGCATAGCATTAAGGCTGCGAAGATTGCTTTCTGTTTCATAAAACGTTCTCCTTGATAGACTTTTGCGTTGTCGAACCTTGGGTTAGTAGTAGTCGAGTATCTCTTGTTGCTGGATGACAGAGAACTTCAGCGTCTTGGTGAAGCCCAAATCCGGCAGGTCTACATACGCAATGTAGATGCCGCTGGCGACGGGGTAGTTTCTCATGTTCATCAGGTCCCAACGCAAGAACTGATTTTCATTGTTCTTCTCCAACTTCCGCACAAGCTGGCCTGCCAGGTTGAAGATACGGATGACGGCATTCTTCGGCAGGTTGTTGAACGTCACGAAGCGGTCGAATCGGTTCGATTCGGCACTGTTCGACGCGTAGTACGGATTCGGGAACACACCGAGCTTCTTGGCGCTCGCCACGTCCTGCTCAGCACCAGCCAACGGCGCCGGCGTCGTATAGGTGAATTTCACTCCCGGGTTGTTGGGCTTGGTCGCGATGATTCGGATAGTGTTTCCTGTCGCTGGCATCCTCGAGTTCGGAGCGAACGTCGTCGCTGAGACGCTTCCGCCGTTGACGTTCACAAGAACCATGCGAGCCATGACCTCATCGCCGGTCCCCTGAGAACCATCATAGGCGGCACCAGCCGCAACGAAGGCAGTGTATCCCGCGCTTCCCGGAGTCTTCGGGCTCGGCTCGTACCAGTAGATCCAGTCTGTGTAGGGATCATTGTCCCCACCAGAAACACCGTGATCGATCGCCGTCAGATTGAAAGCGCCGTCGCCATCTGCATCGTTGATCCAGGGGATCATGCGGAAATCATCCGATGCATCGTTCGGAGTATTCATGCCGATGTTCCAGAGTTCGAATGGCACGTCGATCACTGCTTGAGGT
>JAGVEK010000161.1 GCA_020058315.1 Candidatus Zixiibacteriota bacterium | reverse complement strand
CCGGCAAAGTTGATGACGCCGTAGCAGGGGTCAGTCCCCGCCACAAACGACAACTCGGCGGCACCACTCACCTTGCTCACGATGCAACCGCAGCACGCGCTGGCCGGACCGCCTTCATGCGATCCTGATGCCCAGTACGGATACGACGCAGGTGTGCTCGGCGGCAATGTGTCGAGACTCACCACTTCCTGCCACCCGAAGGCGAACTTCCAGGCCTTCCTGGTGGTAGCGAGCAGATCCGTCTCTGTCGGGCCGAGCACCGAAGTGACGAAGGCCATCATATAGTACTTCACCGTCGTCGGATCCAGCGTCACGTTCTTTTCGAACGCGATCACTGAGTGCTGGTCCACACCACCCGAGGTCGGGACCGGGTTCGGCGGGATAATCTCGAAGTTGCTCTTCACCAACTGCTGATAAAGATAAGCCTCGTGGAAACCACCACCCGGGCGATCGAACAGCCACGGATCGTTCGGGGCGATCCACGCACGCGGCGATGCGGCGCATTGAATCGCGGTCATACCGCCCATGTACTTCTGCGCCAGGGTGAGGGTCAAACTGGTGTCTGCACCCGTCTGGTAAACGAGGTTCATGCTCGAGTTGAACCCAGCCTTGTTCTGCGATCCGCTCTGGTACTTCGCATTCAACGCGGAGGGCATGATGTCAAAGTCTGTGGCCTCGCCGATAATCAGGCCGGGGATCGAAACGCCCGAGCGGTTGAAGATCTTGTACTTCAGCAGAACGAAATTCGACGAGTCGGTGTTCTGCGGTAACTGGTACTCCACGTCGACACCGATGAGCGAGTCGATTGTTGTCTGGTTCGCCCGCGCGAACACCATGCCTGAACCGGTCCCGTAGCGGGAGGTGTCAACATCCAGCTCCGACAACGGGCGGAAGCCCTTCGCGTAGTTACCCTGACCGAAGAGGTACCGATACACGACAGTATCCAGTACCGCGTCCGGTGGCACAGTGATGTCCGTTGGCGGCCGCGCAATGATCAAGCTGGCATCATAAATCGAGTTGTTCCCCGAATCGACGCTGCCCGAGAACTGCGGACGATACAACCCACGGAGCTTGCTCGTCGAACGGTCTGGACCCATCGCGAGGCGCTCAATGTTCGAGACTTCCAACTGGAGCCACTTTGTCCGGAGAACGACGTACTTCGGACAGGCAAAGGTGTTGAACACGAAGAAATCCACCGGGATTTCAAACGGCGACACCTTCGTCGGGTCGTTGTGCGTGATGTTGATCTTCGCGGTGTACAGACCCTCGGCCAGACCAGCCGCGTTCAGCGTCACCGCACGGACATTGTTCGCTCCGCCCGGAAGGATGCTATAGCTGCCCGTGGTCATCACCAGCCATGTCATCCCGACCGACGGATTGATATAGGTCTTGCTCACCGTGCCCGTCATGGTCGCGTTACCCACGTTGGACAGGATCAACTGCTCGGCAACACTGGTGTTGGGCGGAGTGTTGTATTCGCACTCCGAACCATTGGCATCAGTCAGTTCCGCGCCAGCGTTCGGTGCAATCAACGGACACACCGGCTGGACATCGGTTCCGCCCGGGATCCGGAGGTACATGACAGGGTTGAACGTCCACGAGCCCTGGCTGAACACCGCGTCGCCCGCGTCGCGGTCGTTGATGTACATGATGTGAATCGTGTCATCAATCGTCCGCGCAATCGACGGCCAGTTCTCGGACGGGCAGGAATCCGCCACCGCCGGATCGCATCCCGGTCCAATGCTGGTGGTCAGATTCTTCGCCGGTGACCAGAGAGCGCCACCGTTGTTCGAAGTCGACAGATAGACCTCGCCGTTCATGTACCCGGCATTGGACATGTCGGCCTGCTGGGCCAGCGAGGTTCCGCCAAACTGTACAAAGGTCATGTAGATGTAATTCAGGTTGGTGCCGGTACCGCAGGTCGTCGTGCCATCGCCGAATCCGAGTGTCGGATAGGCAATGTTGATGTCACGACCGCCGCCCGCGCCTTGGTTGTCGTAGTAGGCCTGGTGAATGGTGGAGATCCCGGCCGTCGCGCTCCAGTGCTTCCAAGCGCCCTGGTCGGTGCCGGAATTGTCTCTCTCCTCATTCCACACAATGTGCAGGGCGCCGGCGTTGTCGTAATCACCCACGGTCTCGAGCCATGCGCCCGGACCGGGAGTTGTATTATAGCTGGTCACGAAAACGCGCTTGGCATCGCCCAAACCGGTCGTGCTCACCGGACCCCAGTCGTCACCGTTGGTCGAAGACTCGCGGTAGACAACCTGGCGGATTCCAAGCGGGTTGAGGCCGGTGACGGTCTCGTTAAGCGTAATCAGCGCGCACTTGTCGCTGGTGCGATCGCTGGCGACGTTGTAGCTCAGATAAGAACACGAATCGATCACGTACGGACCCGCCCAGACGTCGTTCTTTTTGCGCCAGTACATGACGTTGTCATTGGCAGCATAGGGGTGCGAAAGCGAGTGGATGACATCGGCGCCAGTCTGCTGGTCCACGCCAAGGTGCGGCCAGATGGCATCGTCGTCTGCGTTGGGAGACGTACCCTTACTGTTGAACAACATGTCTTCAGTGAACGTGGGGTAGGCTGCATTGG
>JAGVEK010000375.1 GCA_020058315.1 Candidatus Zixiibacteriota bacterium | reverse complement strand
GCGCCTGGGTTTTTGGCCAGCAGGTTCTTGGCGACGAGCAAAGTGACGATGTCGCCTCCAAGGGGCTTACCCTTCTCGTCGATGAGAAACATGCGGTCGGCATCGCCGTCGAACGCCACCCCAAGGTCGGCCTTTTCTGCCACGACCCGCTTCTGCAGGTCCGCTATGTTCACAGGTTCAATCGGGTTGGCGAGGTGGTTGGGAAATGTTCCATCGAGTTCGAAATACATCGGGATCAATGTCACCGGCAGCCGGCTGAACACAGCGGGCAGGACAGCTCCAGCCATCCCATTGCCGGCGTCGACCACCACTTTGAACGGCCTCAATCGCTTGGGGTCGATAAACGACAGCACGTGTTCGATGAAATCGGGAATGATGTCGGCGGGCGAACGAGTTCCCTCCCCCCGATCAAGATTGTAGTCGTCCATATCGATTGCCGTCTTGATCCGGTCGATCCCATCGGCTCCCGACAGCGGCTCCGCCTGGGCGCGGCACAACTTGAACCCGTTGTACTCCGGCGGATTGTGGGAAGCCGTGATCATGATACCGCCATCCATCCCAAGATGGCCGACGGCGAAATAGAGCGCGTCCGTGGAAACACGACCCAAATCGACAACACGGCAACCCGAATCCATCAGTCCAGCAATGAGGCCCTCGGCCAGATCATCAGAATGGACGCGCATGTCTCTGCCAACAGCG
The DNA here is from genome assembly GCA_020058315.1 of Candidatus Zixiibacteriota bacterium. GTDB lineage: Bacteria > Zixibacteria > MSB-5A5 > WJJR01 > WJJR01 > JACRMA01. Next base: position 4,330 of record JAGVEK010000375.1, on the reverse strand, counting down.
ACGGCCTTTCCCTTGATCTCCGCCACAAACGCGCGCCCGATGAGGCGCGCCACGTCGGGATTAAGCTGATCGGGCACCGTGCCGCGGATGTCGTAACTCTTGAAAATGTCGGATGCTACTGAGGTTGTTGGGGCATTCGTTTTCTTCACGCTTTTCATTTGGTTTCATCTCCAAGGGAATGCGCGCCCCGCCGCGGCGGGCCGCGCCAAAAGGTTAAAAAACCACCGAAGTTTCCTTCAGGTCAATGGCTTTCACCGGTCTGTTGTATTGACTGTAAGGGAGTTTAGTCCCAATTTCCGGAGCCACACGGGATATTAGACCTATGGCCACCATCCAATTCGAGAAAATCTGCAAGGCTTTTGGCAAGACGGCGGCTCTCCAGGATGTTGAGTTCAGTGTTGGCGATGGCGAGTTCGTCGTTCTGGTCGGACCGTCTGGCTGCGGCAAATCCACGGCTCTCCGTCTCGTCGCTGGACTCAGCCAGCCCGACAGCGGCCGTGTCTTGATCGATGGCCGCGATGTTGGGGGTGTTCCGCCAAAAGACCGTGGATGTGCCATGGTGTTCCAGTCGTACGCCCTTTACCCTCACTGGACGGTGCACGACAACCTCGCCTTTCCGCTCAAATTGCGACATGCCACCAAGGACGCGATCGAGCGACGCGTCAGCGAAATCGCTTCCGAGCTACGCCTCAGCGATGTGCTGTCGCGCCGCCCCAAGGAGCTATCGGGCGGCCAACGCCAGCGTGTTGCGGTCGGGCGCGCCATGGCGGCGGATCCGGGCATTTTTCTGTTCGATGAACCATTGTCAAACTTGGATGCCCCGCTGCGCGCGGCGATGCGCGTCGAAATCGTCGCCCGCCAGAAGGCTATGGGCAAGACAACACTCTATGTCACACACGACCAGGCAGAGGCCCTGACAATGGCCGACCGGGTCGTGGTTCTCGATGGCGGTCGGGTTCAGGGAATTGGGCCTCCGGAACAACTCTACCGCGATCCTCCCAATCGTTTCGTGGCCTCATTCCTGGGAAGGCCCACAATCAATCTGCTCACGGGCCAGGTCGAACAGGCGAACGGCGAATTCGTATTGAACCCGTTCCGGTGGCCTCTGCCGGGAGGGATCGTCGAGCGGCTCGCTCTGGACAGGGAGAGGCGCGTGCAGATCGGTATCCGTGCCGAGGATCTCAGGCTGACCGCAGGAGGGGACGGGGATCACTGGAAAGTGATGAACCGTGAGTTCCTCGGTGACAAGCTCCTTTACTTTGTACAATCCGCGGAATGGCTTGTCGCGGTGCTGGCGTCGCCCGATACCACGATCGAGCCGGGGGCGCTGATCTCCCTTCGGCCCGAACCTGGGAAGATCATGTTCTTCGATATGGGCGACGGCCACCGTGTGGCGTAAATCCAGACGCGTTTTGAATAATGCCGGAACTTCCTGAAGTTGAGACTGTCGTTCGCGGCCTGCGACGTGGTCTCATTGGGGCGCGGCTCGGAGCAGTGTTATTCGCTTCGCAGCGGATTGCCCGATCCAATGCACCGGGTTTCCGATCGCGAATGCGCGGTCATCGGGTTGAGCAGATTGACCGGCGCGGAAAGTACATTATTGTGAGTCTCACCGGTGACAACGCGATGATTGTCCACCTCCGCATGACCGGCCGGTTGTGGATCAAGCCGGCGTCGTACCGGCGGCATCGTCACGACCGCTTTGTGCTGTCACTCCTCGACGGTCGCTGTCTTGTGCTCTCCGATGCCCGCCAGTTCGCCCGCGTCGAATGGTGCTCCCATTTCGACCCCGCAAGCCATCCCGGGCTGAAGAAGCTGGGCCCGGACGCGCTGCTGATCAGTGCCGCTCAGCTCTCAGACGCTTGCAGCAAATCCCATCGCCCCATCAAATCGCTGCTCCTCGACCAGACACGTCTGTCGGGACTGGGGAATATCTACACCGATGAGTCGCTCTTTGCGGCCAGGATACATCCGCGCGCACCCGCTGATTCGCTTGGCACAAAGCGGATCGCGCGTCTCAATTCCGCCATCACGTCAGTTCTGCAGCAGGCCATCGAAATGTGCGGGACCACTTTCGACACTTTCTCTGACCTCGAAGGGAAGGCCGGCGGTTATGGCCCGCTGCTTAAGGTCTACCAGCGGACAGGGCTTCCTTGTATCATCTGCCAGTCACCGATACGTCGGGTTTCAATGTCCGGGCGCGGGACTCACTACTGCGGTCGTTGCCAGAAAGTGTGACGCCTCGGCACCTACCCATTGGCACACAAGCAGTTGCGCCCCCCGGAGAACGACTGGCCATGACCCTTCCGAGATACGGGAGGAAACTTCTCTTCGGGGGTCATCAGAAATATCCCTTCTGCCGACCTATTACGGGGAGATAGTCTTATCGTGGAATCCGCTCCGAGCCCAATGGAAGCCATCAACTCGCGACAGATCGATGTGCTCATCGTCGATGACGAGCGGATGATTCTCGGCGTCGCGCGCGAGATTATCAGTGAGTTCGGCCACCGTGTTCTGGTGGCCGAGACCGGCACCGCAGCGCTCGTCATGCTCGGCGAAGAACCCGTCGATCTGCTCATTACTGATGTCATGATGCCGCAGATGAACGGTATCGAACTGTCCCGGGAGGTCCGGCAGCAATTCCCGGGCGTTTATGTCGCGCTGATGACCGGTTATTCCAGTCTCTCCCTCCTGAAAGAAGCTGAAGATCTGGGGATCACCGAATGTCTAAAAAAGCCCTTCAAGACATGGGAATTGATGGGAATTGTCAACCGGGTCGCGGGGAAAACATAGGGGCGTAATCGAGAGATTGGTGAAATGTGAAACCGGCCGGGCAGCCTTGCTACCCGGCCGGTTTCCGTTCGCGCCTCTACTCTCATCCAGCGGAGAAAGTCACCAGCAACTGACTGCCTTCCATGATCTCGATGCTGAACGGGGTGTTCTCGGCAATCCCATAAATGTAGAAGCTGCCTTCTTTGACCAGGCTCAGCAGCACATCGAGGTTTTCCCGGTAGGCCACCGATTCATCGAATCCAATCGTCTTCGTGGCGGACGCGGCGATCGAGATCCCGTGAAGAATCCTTGTTGCGCTGGATTTCACTTCTGACAGCGTCGTGTATGATGCTGATGACACGTACACTTCACCTGTTGCTTCCGTCGACATAGCGTTATGGATGGTGACCTTGAATTTCACGTCGATGATATCCTGGATGTCGTCTTTGTGGTCGACCCAGGTAGAATTGGTGGTCAGGTCGACATGTTTCGAATTCAGGGTCGTATCGGTCGATGCGAAGCCGCCCCAATCGATGACGACGACGAACTGGCCCGAGACAATACACCCGCAAAGAACAAGTGTCACTGCCAGGACGGAGAGCAGCAACGGGGAACAAACGAATCGTTTCATTTTCCTCTCCTCTCCCTTACAGGGCACCGAAGTAATAGTTCAGACCGCCCGTAACGTGCGCCCATTTGCGGGAGCCTTTGTCTTTCATCTTCATCAGCTCACCGGCCGCGCGCGCTTCAATGCCAATCTTACCGAACCCAATCTCCAAACCCAGTCCGGCGTTCCACCCGATCTGACTCTCGCTATCCAGCCCGATCTTCTTCAAGTTGTAGATCTTCGCGCCGACAAACGGGAAGAACCGGAAACCAGTGACCGGCCCTGCTCCGCCGAGTATAGCGTTGACGCCGAAGGCACTGACCTTGGATCCCTTGCCGTCGTAAATGAGTTCACCCTGGTTCTTGAATGTCCAGTCACCGTCGCGGAAGTACGTGAAATTCGGTTCGACACCCAGAATCCCGGCCAAGGAAAATCTAACGTGAACTCCGGCCACATAGCCGCGCTCGGCATCTTCCTGCACGATGGGAATACTCACACCGCCAAACCCGCCGACACCCCATCCGGTCGCATGGACGGCCGGAGCCAGACTCAGCGCAGACAGAACCAGCACTGTGCCTGCAGTCCATTTCTTCATTGGTGCTCCTTTGCGAAAATGTTGGTCTGCCATAACGGCAATGAGAATGAGTCCGCAGGATAGGTCAATGGGAAAAGTGAGGCGCAACGGCGACGCCGGGGAGCGGTCAGAGGTTTAACGATGCCATGTGTTCGATCGCCGGCGCTGGCGATTGGTCATGAAGTGAGTATCCGCAATCGCTGGTCTTCCGTCAATTCCAATGAGCGGGCGAAGACATCAAACTGATGCTGGGCGAGATTGTCCAGGAGCGCCACATAGGTTTCGATCAGGGTCGACAGCGCCCGGGCATTCTCCGGGGGGACGATGGCGAGGACTTCGCGGAGATGCACCTGCCCTTGCTCGAGGTGCACACGGGC
>JAGVEK010000071.1 GCA_020058315.1 Candidatus Zixiibacteriota bacterium | reverse complement strand
GGGGCGCTGTGCCATCGTTTAGGGTCTTGGTGGCCGCTTTCGCGGCGGCCGTATTGTTCGCATCCACGGCGTCTTCGCAGGCCGACTTCAAGATTCTTCTAACGCCGCAGCTTTCCCAAGTTCAACTGGGTCCGGGATCGAGATCCGTGTTGAACTTCCAGTTGTCCAATACAGACAAAGCCAGCAGTCTCCGCGCGCGGGTGTTTTTGAGCGACATTTATCAGGGTGCTCGCGGGCAGTACCTGCTCAGCGATACCGCCACCGCGTACTCCTGTGTTGCATGGATGCAACTCAAAGATACGCTGGTCGATGTCGCTCCCGGCGCAACCCAGAATATCAAGGTGCCCGTTCAGGTCCCAGGCAGTGCACGGGGCGGTGCGTACGGCGCTGTAGTTTTCGAGTTGCTCCCGCGACAGGAGGCAGCAACAGCGGAGCGCCCCCAGGCATCCGCGATGTATCGCTTTAAGATACCGGCCTATGTGGAGATTTCGATCAGACGGACGGGCGGGAGTCTGCGGCGTCTGAAGGCGGGTGACATCATCATTCAGACACCGCAAGACAGCCCCGAGCTGGCCAAGGAATACGGCAAGGACTATTTTCTGGTGGCCAGCGAGATCGAGAACACGGGGAACATCCTCCTCGAGGCACGCGGGAGGATCACAATTCGCGACCCGGAGGGTCGTCTGGTCAAGTATGTTCCGCTGGGCGCTGGACGCGGCGCGATCTTACCGGGGGCCAAGACCAAACTGCGCTCGATCCTCAAGAGGCTCAATCCCGGGAAATACACGATCCGTTCGATCGTCCAGTACGGTGGCCATTCCCCGGCGATTTCGCAGACCACCTATGAAATCACTCATTCATCGACATCCCGGGTTGGAGGGATCGACGTATCCGCACCGGTCGAGATCGATGTTCGCCCCGAAATCATTCGACTGGCGGCTCCGGTCAAGTCCTTCCGGGCATTCGGACTGACTTTGCTCAATCGTGAATCCAACCCCGTAGCTATCAATGTCAGAATCGGACAGTTCTACCATGACATCGATGGGCAGGAATGGACAGCCGCCTCATCCGACAGCGGCCGCAGTCTGGCACGGTGGCTGACTTATGAGCCCGACTCCATAGTGATCCCTCCCAATCGTCAGCAGAACCTGCGGATCAGCCTGAAGGTCCCGGATTCCGCTGCCGGGGGATACTACGGTTGCGTGCTCTTGATCGCAAAGCCGCTGGACAGCACCGGCGCGCCAGGGAAAGCAATCCCTGCGGAGTTGAGCGTTCCGATCTACGTGGTTGTGAGCCCCGGTCTCAAATATAAGGGCGAAATCGATAATGTCGAAATCGACCGCCCGGGAGGCCGCGGAGTCGCGATCAAGGCCGTGTTCCGCAATACGGGAAACATCCACGCGACTGCATCCGGCACCGTGCTGATTCAGAAATGGTCAGAGGACAAATCGGTGATCGACAGTCTCATCGTTCTATCCAAACCCACATACGAAGATGTCGGAACCGTCGCTCTCGAAGCAGACTCGGTCCTCATTCTGCCTGGCGAACGACGGATGATCACATCGCAGACGATGGAGCAGATGCCGGTCGGCAAGTACAAGGCCGTCGTGCAAATCTCATTCGGTCCCAAGCAACCGCCTGTTACAAAGGAGAAAGAATTTGTTGTTGAGAAACCGGTCGAGAAGAATGAAGAATAAAGCTGCCCACTGTCGATTATTGATCCTCGCAGTGATTTCCTTTGTGATGCCTGTTCTATCGCAGATATCCGCCGCTCAGGAGTTGCTCAACCAGGCTGACTCGGTATTTGCGGACACGACTGTTTCGGGTGGCCAGTTGTTGACGCCTTCTACGGGGCCATCCGCCGACGCGTCAACGGATCGTGCTGAGGAATCTCTCGCACAGTTGGACACATCGCCGTCCACTTCCGACGCCACGCCGCCCAGTTCCGAGTGCCGTGTGACCAACTCGTTTTTCGACACCGACTTGCGTGAAGTCCTCAACACGATCTCGACTCAGTGCGGCCTGACGATCGTCGCCGATGAGACCGTGACGGGCCTAATTACGACTGATCTTGTTGATGTCCCGCTCGAAGAAGCGTTGCACCGTATACTGATGCCCTTTGGTCTGACCTACCGCTGGATGGGTACGTACTATCTGGTCGGTTCCCCACGGCCCGACAACCCGTCCTTCCCCTATCTCACGGTTACCGAGCTCTACCGGCCCAGCTACATCAAGGCCGAAGACGTGCCCAATCTCCTCTCCACACACTACGAGTCGTTCCTGCGCATCGATAAGGCGACCAACACCCTCTCGCTGAATGGATCCCCGGAATTGATCGCCCGGATCAGGCGCGATCTTGCCGTTGTCGATCGCGCCCCAAGGCAGGTCATGATTGAAGCGCTGGTGACCGAAATGTCATCCGATGTCAGTCGCCAGCTGGGGGTTTCCTGGGATCTGAATGGTTCCAAGGGAGCAGGTCAGAAGCTGCAAGTGGGTGGTCTCTCAGGAAGAAACGGGTCGGTTGACACGTCCTTCTCCGTGGTCTTCGATCGGATCGGGATCCAGCGATCCGGCTGGCTCGGCAATTATCAGATTCGGCTGAATGCCCTTGTGACGGAGGGGAAGGCGCACATTCGCGCCAACCCGCGCATCGCGACCGTGGAAGGCAACAAGGCACGAATCTTCATTGGTCGTGAAGAGTACTTCTCCATCTTGAGCGGATCGGTCTCCTTCGCCTACGCGCAGCTCGAGGTGATCAAGACTGGTATCATCCTGACGATCACGCCGTATGTTTCAGAGGACAGCATGATAACTCTGGAAGTCGAGCCGGAAGTCTCCGACGTGATCGGTTCCGGCGTTACCGGTTTGCCGGTGACCAACAAACGGAGCGTCACGACCAAGGTCAGGGTGAATAACGGTGAAACCGTCGTGATCGGCGGCCTATTGGTAAAGAACCGCGTCGAAAACGTCCGAAAGATCCCCCTGCTTGGGTCGATCCCCATCCTGGGGTACCTGTTCCGTCACACCTCGACGAGTGTGGAGGAGAAAGAGATCTCCATTCTCATCACGCCGCGGCTTTGGACTACAATGGCAGAGAACAAATAGAGATCGTGTAGTAGCGCCGCCGGACAAGAGTGTTCGACCCACCGAAACACGATCTCCAGCAGGACGGGCACTCTTGTCCGTCCTGCACGACTGTGCGCGCAAAGCTCTCTCGACACCCCCACAGGGGCGCATTAGGCTGAATCCTGTTGTTTTGTGGCGCTCATTGTTTTATATTGATGAAGTAGAGTTGTTTCTCGCCCTTTGCTCGAGGTATTGAATGCGATTGCGGCTTATGATGACCAGCCTGTTTGTTTGCACGGCGGGGCTTCTGATTTCTCCCCCGGTGAGCGCGCAAGGGCTCTGCGTTAACTCCGCTGTCAACTATGCAACGGGCGATGGCGCTACGTCAATCGTGGCCGCCGATCTGGATGGGGATGGAGATGTCGATCTGGCGGTGGCCAATTATGGGAACGGCAAAGTCTCGGTGCTGCGCAACAACGGCAATGGTGCATTCACGGCAGCCGCGGACCACACGACGGGCAACAACCCCTCGTCAGTCGCGGCCTCCGATCTCGACAGGGATGGATATGTCGATCTCGTGGTGGCCAATTATAAGGATAGCAACATTGCAGTGCTGAAGAATAACGGACCACCAACCTGGACGTTCGCCGCAGTGGTCACGTACCCCGTCGGTGCGTCCCCTTTGTCGGTCTCTGCCGCCAATCTGGACGGTGATCTACATCCTGATCTGGCAGTCGCGAGATCTCACCTGGACAGCATATCCGTCCTGCGTAACCACGGCGATGGGACATTTGAGCCAGCCATCAATTACTCCGCCGGCAGCGATCCTCGATCTGTCTATGCCGCTGATCTGGACAAAGACGGTGATGCCGATCTTGTCGTAACCCACGGTAACGGCAGCAGCGTTTCGGTGCTACGGAACAACAGCGACGGGACATTTGGGACAAGTATCGGCTACACGGTTGGCGACGTCCCTGTGTCAGTCCAATCCGCTGATCTGGATGGGGATGATGATGCCGATCTGGCCGTGGCCAATCTGTACGGGGACAACATCGCGGTGCTGCGCAACAACGGTGACGGATCGTTCGCGGCAGCGACCTTCTACGCAGTCGGTCTCAGACCTGCGGATATCCTTGCGGTTGACCTTGACGGGGACGGAGATCAAGACTTGGTGACGGCCAATTCCGGCAGCAATGCCATCTCGGTGCTGAGGAACAACGGCAATGGGACGTTTCAAACTGCTTCCAGCTTCCCCGCCGGGACTTCACCTTCCTCGATCCACGCGGCCGATTTGAACAAGAGCGGGGGCGCTGATCTGGCGGTGGCCAATTATGCCAGCGACAATGTCTCGGTGCTGCTCAATTGCACCGAAGTTGCCACCGATGTGAAGGCACCCGAAGAGCCGCGCAATACGGAATCGATCCAGATTTCAAACAACCAACCCAACCCGTTCAATTCATCAACGCAGATCAGACTTACTCTGCCCAAATACTCTTACGTCCGGGTGGTTGTCTATGATGTTCTGGGACGGGTGGTCGCCCTGCTCGCGGACGGAGAGATGGAACCTGGCGAGACAGGCCTCGTGTGGGACGGACGCGATTCGCGCGGCAGTACCGTCTGCAGCGGAGTGTATTTCTGCCGATTGTCCACGGGTGGTTACTCCGTTACAAGAAAGCTGGTCTTGCTCAAATAGACAGGATGGGCGGCATCGGGTGCCGACCGAAGGTAGAGAATGCGATTTCGATATGTTGTGGCTTGTGTCTCGGCCTTCGCGGCGGTGACTCTGCCTATGGCCCGCGCCTGGTCGCAGGTGCTCTGCTTTGATGCAGCGGTCAACTACACGGCCGGCCTTGGTCCTTACTCGGTCTGTGCGGCCGATCTGGATGGGGATGGAGATCAAGACCTGGTCGTGGCCAATGAGGGTAGCAGCGGTGTTTCGGTTCTGAAGAACAACGGGGACGGAACGTATGCCTCGGCAACCAACTACTACACGCCCAGCACCTATCCTCGGTCAGTCGTTGCGGCCGATCTCGATGGGGACGGGGATCAGGATCTGGCGGTGGCCAACGGTTTCAGCAACAACGTCTCGGTGCTGAAAAACATCGGGGACGGGACGTTCACCGTCGCGGTCAACTACGCGGTCGGCACTTACCCTCGGTCGGTTTTTGCGGCGGATCTGGACGGGGATGGGGATCAGGATCTAGCGGTGATCAATTACTGGGGCGGCAGCGTCTCGGTGCTGAAGAACAACGGGGATGGGACGTATGTCTTGGCGGTCAATTACGCGGTAGGCTCTTATCCTCTATCGGTCTTTGCGGCCGATCTCGACGGGGATGGGGATCAGGATCTGGCGGTGGCCAATTACAACGGCGGCGACGTCTCGGTCCTGAAGAACAACGGGGACGGGACGTTTGTGGCGGCGGTCAACTACGCGGTCGGAACCATTCCGGTGTCGGTCTCTGCGGCCGATCTCGACGGGGATGGGGATCGGGATCTGGCGGTGGCCAAAGAGGGCAGCGGTAGCGTTGCGGTTCTGAAGAACAACGGTGACGGGACATATGCCTCGGCGGTCAATTACGCGGTCGGCACTTATCCTCGGTCGGTCTTTGCGGCCGATATCGACGGGGACGGGGACCAGGATCTGGCGGCGGCCAATGAGGGAAGCGGGAATATCTCGGTTCTGAAGAACAACGGCAACGCGACCTATACCTCGGCGGTGAATTATCTGGCCGGCTCCGGTCCTCGGTCGGTCTTTGCAGCCGATCTGGACGGGGATGGGGATCAGGACCTGGCGGCGGCCAATGGGTCCGGCGGCAACGTCTCGGTGCTGCTCAATTGCACCGTGGTTACCACCGATGTGAAGGCTCCCGAAGAATCAGGCAATCTGGAATCGATCCGGATTTCACAGAACCAACCGAACCCATTCAATTCATCCACACGGATCGGTCTCACTCTGCCCCAATACTCATACGTTCGGGCGGTTGTTCATGATATTCTGGGGCATGAGATTGCGCGACTCGCCGACCGGGAGATGGAACCTGGTGAGACGAGCATCCTGTGGGACGGACGGGATTCCCGCGGCAGAATCGTCGGTAGCGGGGTGTATTTTTGCCGAATGTCCATAGGCAGCTACTCCATTGCAAGGAAGATGGTTCTTCTCAAGTAAGCCCGACGGGATCCGCCTGCTGCCAAGATTGGCAGCTATCTCGCTTTCCTCCGACTCGTTATCTCGGCCACAATACCTCCGCAACCGCAGGGTGGTCCATGGGGGGGCGAAGCTGGCTTCGTGGTGATAGACTGGGAATGCGATCTTCAGCCCCAAGTCGAGATGACTCCAGAGGATTGCTCGGGGCCGCTGAATCCCAGATGATTCGTAAGATGCAAGGCCCCAGATGCAGGAAGTGGCGCTCATGGGGGAACGCGTCAGAGAGGCCTTTTGCTTGCCCCGCAGTTTTGCCATCCTGTGCCACGTAACCCGCGTGGACACGGGACGGTTCGAAGCGATCAATTCGAAGGGGAGACTGGTGAGGTTTCTCTGGACGCCCGGTCAGCTTGAAGAGGGGTACAAATGCTCCCCGGGTGCCCCCCTCAAAATCGTAAGGGGTTGTGCCGCCTGGCCAGCTTGTCAACCAATCTATCAGACCACGTCCTAACCAAAGAACCCATACGTGTCCGAATTTGGTTGAACCGACGCACGCAGCGCATCAGTGCCCCACGCGGGCCCGAGCAATCGCCGATTGCCCGACTGGACAAGATGCGGTTTCGTGAAAAGAATTGGCGTTCTGATTCTCCCCGCTCAACTGATGGATTGCC
>JAGVEK010000145.1 GCA_020058315.1 Candidatus Zixiibacteriota bacterium | reverse complement strand
CGCTCTGGACGAGTTCATCATTGAGGGCGTGGATACGACCATACCATTCTTCCGCCGGGTCATGCAGGCACCGGAATTTCGCTCGGGTCAGTTTGACACGACTTTCGTCGATCGACTGCTCTCCGCATCACCCGAAAGTTCATCCCCAGAGGCGTTGGTTGCCGAGGGAAGCGCACAGTCACCCGTCCCGGCCACTCCCAATTGATTGACAGTTCCCCTTGGCATCCCCTTGATCGTTCGCTTCGGGGGCACTATTTTGAGAGTCTATCGGGGAGGAACCGTGATCAAAGATAACCTGCTGTACACCAAAGAGCACGAGTGGCTCAGTATTGATGGTCAGGACGCGACCGTCGGCGTCACCGATTTTGCCCAGAATGAACTGGGCGATATTGTCTTTGTCGAATTGCCCGCCAAGGGTACAAAAGTCGAGGCTGGCGCCGCGTTCGGCACAATCGAGGCCGTCAAGACCGTAGCGGAGCTTTATGCGCCCGTTTCAGGAGAAGTCGTGGCCGTCAACCAGAAGCTGATCGAGGAAGCGATTCTGGTCAACAGCGACTGTTATGGCGGGGGCTGGATGGTCAAAATCCGCATGAGTGATCCCAAAGAAACCGCCCGATTGTTGTCAGCCACCGAGTACGGCGAGATGATCGCCTCACATTAGCACCCGGTTCAAATAGAGTATCCACGACCATGGAATATACCTCGCACACAGAAGAGTCGCGCCGCGAGATGCTGGCAGTGATCGGTGTCCGGCATCTTGAGGATCTCTTCGCGGCAATACCGGCGGATGTGCGCCAGAAATCCCCACTGCGCCTGCCCGAGGGATTATCAGAAGCGGGAGTCGATTCCCTGCTTCAGTCGCTGGCCGCCAGGAATTCAACCCCGCCCGGCCTGATCTCCTTTCTGGGTGGTGGAGTGTATGATCACTATGTGCCCGCCGCCGTCGATTTTGTTTCATCTCGATCCGAGTTCTACACGGCCTACACACCGTATCAGCCGGAAGTCGCGCAGGGGACGCTCCAGGCCACATACGAATTCCAGTCCATGATCCGGCGTCTGACCGGAATGGAGGTGGCGCAGGCCTCCCTTTATGACGTCGGATCAGCGCTCGCCGAGGCAGCGCTTGTGGCCATGGCTCACACCGGCCGCCACAAGCTGGTCCTGGCGGGCACGCTGAATCCGAGATTCCGAAGCGTTCTGGAGACTTACCTCTCCGCGCAAGGCGCCCAGATCGAGACTGCGGTGGGAAATGACGGTCGCACGGATTTTTCGAAACTTGGAGTGCTCTTGAATGATCAAACGGCAGCCGTGATCATGTCGTCCCCAAACTACCACGGATCACTGGAGCGCTGGGATGAGGGCGCGGCAATGGCGCACCGTCACGGCGCACTGCTCATTGCGGTCTTCTATCCCATTTCACTCGGGCTCATTAAATCCCCCGGGGAATGCGGAGCGGATATCGCGGTTGGGGAAGGACAATCGCTCGGCAATCCTCCATCCTTCGGCGGCCCGCTTCTGGGCCTGTTCGCAGCCAGGAAGGAATTCATTCGTCGTCTGCCCGGACGGTTGATCGGCCGGTCGGTCGATGCGTTGGGACAGACTGCCTACGTGATGACTCTCCAGACACGAGAGCAGCATATCCGGCGCGAAAAGGCTACATCGAACATCTGCACGGCCCAGGCGTTATTGGCCACTCGTGCGGCGATCTACATGGCTCTTTTGGGTAAACAGGGTATCGCCCGGCTCGCGCAGACTTGTTCTGATCGCGCGCATTACCTGGCGTCCCGCATTGCCCGTCTGAAGGGGTTCTCCATTCCATTCGGGACGGCTTTTTTCAACGAGTTCGTTGTTGAATCGCCCGTCGCAGCACGAATCATCCTGGATCGGCTGCGCCGCCGGGGGATTCTCGGCGGAATTGAACTCGGCGGGCGTTTCCCCGGGTTTGATAATCGCTTTCTTGTCAGCGTCACCGAGAAGCACGCGCCTGACGTGCTCGATAAATTCGTCGAAGAGTTGCGGAGTGTTTCATCCGAGGGATTCTCCAATTCGCCTGCGGTGGAGGCCTCATTCGCGGGCCGGGATATAACGGCGTCCGACCGCCGGTAGAATCAGACGCTCGAGAATCTCAAGCCGATCAATGACGATTCCGACAAGCCATGGTTTAATCCTCGCGGTTTGTGTCGCGCTCGTTCCCATCGTCGCGCAGGATGCCGGCGGCGCCGGTAAACCCGCCACTGACTCAATTGTCTGGAACACCACGATGGGCGATGCTCTCAAGGTCGCCTCTGATTCCAGCCGCCATGTAGTCGCAAACTTCTACACAGACTGGTGCAAGTGGTGCAAGATCCAGGATGAATCCACGTTCACTGATTCCCGTGTGATTGCAATGACTCGCAGATTCGTGTTCGCACGGGTCAACGCCGAAGTCGACACTTTGAACGCGCGGAAATACGGCGTCAACGGCTACCCAACCGTGATCATCTTTGATAAGTCCGGCGTGGAAGTGGATCGTCTCATTGGCTATCTCCGTCCCGAGGAGTTTGTCAGGACCATCGATGAATATCTTGAGGGCATTGGCACAAAGGCAGCCATCGAAGCGGAGTCGCGCGAGAAAGCCCAGGATTGGAAACTCAGATACGCACTTGGCGAAAAGCACATCGGACGTGGAGAATTCGAGCAGGCCCGCTCACAATTCCTGCAGATAATGACGTCTGACCCCAGGAACGGATCCGGTGTCGCCGACAAGGCCATGTTCGAGCTGGCGGTGTTGCATCGCAAGGAGAAGAACTGGTACAAGGCCATCGAAGGATTCCGGAAGTTCATCAAGGAATTCCCCAAATCCAAACTGCGTGAAGACGCCGAAACTTACATCCCCTGGCTCTATGCCAAGGCGGGGGATACAAAGCAGGCATTGAAGCATTATCAAGCGTTCTTGAAGTCATTCTCTGGCTCGTCGGAATCTGACTGGGTCAAAGAGCAGATCAGATTACTGGAGAATCCCCCGGATAGCAGTTCTTCATGAGAACCGGGCACGCGAATTCCTAACGACATCGAGGCTGGCAACATGGCTCCGAAATTGGGCACGACGATTTTCGAAATATCCCGGCCGCACACCCTGGGCGTGGCTCCGCCGCAGTCGGGGGTCTCCGGTGGCGATCCCGTCTGGCAGATACCGCGAGAGTTTCTGCGTGACACGCCGGTCGCGTGGCCGGAGGTCTCGGAACCCGAAGTCGTCCGTCACTATGTCCAACTGTCGACTCTGAATCATCACATCGACAAAGACACTTATCCGCTCGGTTCGTGCACGATGAAGTACAATCCCAAGATCAACGAACGCACGGCGGCGCTGCCCGGCTTTGCGAATCTGCACCCCGAAACTCCGGATTCCGGCTGTCAGGGCGCACTGCAGTTGATGTGGGAGCTGGCACGGGATTTGGCCGAAATCACCGGGATGGACGATGTGTGTTTGCAGCCAGCCGCCGGAGCCCAGGGCGAGATGGTGGGATTGCTGGTTGCCCGTGCCTTCCACCGTCACCGTGGCGAGGACCGCCGTGGCGTGATCATCCCCGACTCCTCGCACGGCACCAATCCGGCATCGGTGACGCTGGCGGGTTTTGAGCCGATCCCGATCAAGTCCAACGCCGGTGGATTGGTTGATCCGGACGTTCTGGCGTCCGTGCTCAACGAGACGGTCGCGTGCATGATGCTCACCAACCCAAACACGCTTGGCCTGTTCGAACGCGACATTAAGCGGATCGTGGACATGGCGCATGCCAAGGGCGTGGTTGTCTACAATGACGGAGCCAACACCAATGCCCTCTTGGGATTGGCGCGGGCTGGCGACATGGGATTCGATGTCCTCCACTTGAATCTGCACAAGACGTTTTCGACTCCTCACGGAGGAGGCGGACCCGGTGCGGCCGCCGTCGGCGTGAAGACACACTTGATTCCATTCCTGCCCGGTCCGGCCATAATTCGGACTGAAGAGAACGGCGTAGTGTCCTACGCACGGCGAAGCCCCGATCCCATGTCGGTGGGATCGGTGCACACGTTCTTCGGGAATTTTGGCGTGCTG
>JAGVEK010000072.1 GCA_020058315.1 Candidatus Zixiibacteriota bacterium | reverse complement strand
CCATAGCCCTGTCACCATGAGACAGAGAGCCGCTGCGAACGGTGCCGCAAACGCCATTTCAATCCGGTCTTTGAACAACACGCCGATGACACCAGCCGGGATTGAGGCGATCAGGACAAAGACGAGCATCATTCTTTCGATGTCACGCGTGGGCACTGATGTCCGGTCCGAGCGTGAGTCCGACCGGTGGATGAACGCTTTCAAGATGTCCGCGATTCGGTGACGAAAGTAGACGATGACCGCGGCCAGAGTGCCGACATGTACGGCGATCGGGAACGAAAGATCGGCCGATTGGATGCCCAGAACCCTCTCAGCAATCACCAGGTGCCCGGAACTGGAGACCGGCAGGAATTCCGTGAGTCCCTGCACAATGCCCAGAATCACCGCATCGGTCGGGCTCATGATGTGGGGCCCGCTCTGATTCGATCGCCTGTCATCATCTCCAGAATTGGTTTCATAACCGCCATACGCATTGGTGTCCAGGTGCCACGGGTCTTCAGACCCGTGTTGTATACGAGAGCCGCATCCGATGACGCACGGCTCTAAAGAGCCGTGGCACCAAAAACTCACAGGGTTATGAAACCGATTCCATCGTCCTGGTTCCCGCGAAACGGCACTCAGGTTTCTGTTCAGATCTTGAAGTTCAAACCCAGAACGAGACCAAGGTCTTCATCAATGACCAGCTCGCCATAGGCGTCAATCAGGTCAGACAATTCCCATTTCACACCGCCGGCCGCCGCGATCTCCAGGTTGGTCTCAGATCTGGCATGGTCCAGCCGGAGATTCACCGCGCCATAGGGCGCCAGCACCGAGCCCCGGGTGATCTTGAAGTCATGTGAGAATACAACAGACTCACCGATCGAAAAAAGAAAACTCCCCGGATAGTCCGTGAGCGCCAGCCGGGTATCCAATGCCAGATCGAAAGGATCGGCCCTCTGGTCATCGAGAACTTGGAACTTGACGTCGCCTCCCAATGTGAGACGTGCGCCACCACCCTCGGGATCGAAGAACCCTGCGAACGCGCCAATATCGGCGGTTCGGGAGAAGCCGCGCCGGTACTGACCGAACACAGCCATCGCCTGGTCATAGAGACCGAGGAATCCGCCCACATCATTGGCACCCTGATCGACAGTACGCGCTGTCGACACCTGACCCAGGAACTGCCCCGATGCCTTGACCGGACTCAGCAGCAGACCTGCGGTCAGAACAGTCACGGTGACACCCCACGTCAGCAATGTCCTTCTCATTTCGCCCCCTTCAAGTTTCGTGGTTTCTGCAGAAACGCCATGCAGGTTCTACGTACCGGCCACCCTGAGGTTTCCCGGCTCCGCGTGGTCCGGAGGTAACAATTAACGGGAAGGGATGGGCGATTTCAAACTCAAAAGGGATGGCGCAGGGGTCTGAAGACCCGTGGCACCACACTCGGTGGAGGTGATAAGCCGGCCCCTATTCGATGAACAGATGTGAGAAATAGAACACGAGGACACCGGCGATGACCCCGACGGGTGCCAGGAGGCTGCGGCGCTTGTTGACCTCGGGAAGCAAGTCGGTTGCAGCTACGTAGATCAATGACCCGGCCGACAACGCCAGCGCCTGTCCGATCCACTTCTCCGCAGGGAGGGTGGCGTAGATGAGGCCACCGACGATCGATGCCAGACCGATCATCCCGGCGGCGGCGAACGAAGCTCGGCGTGACCCGCCGGTCGCCCCGACGACAGATGCGGCGGTAAACCCTGAAGGCACCTTGTGCCAGACCGCTGCCGCAAGGACTAGCCAGCCCAGACCGGGATCAACCTGCACGGCAGCGACAATCGCCACACCATCGGTCACTGAGTGCATCATCAAACCGCCCGTGGCCGCCAGCCCCACTCTCATCTGCAACCCGCCGTGACCCTCATGACCGTAGTGAAAGTGGGGGGGGAGAACGTGCTCAAAGACGTGCACGAAGAGGAAGCCGACGATGAACCAGAGCGGAGCCTGACCGGTTCTCAGCGCAGCCTCCGGCAGAATTTCGACAATCGACACCGCGAGCATGAACCCGGCGCCGGCCGCGATCCAGACCCGCGATGACTCATGTTCCCACTCTTTCTTGAGCAGATACAGCCAGGCGCCGGTGACATTGGCCAGGGCCGAAATGAACAGGAACAGCAGCGCACGTGTCGACATTGTCGCGGTTTCCCCTCAGAAGTATACCACTCCCCCCGGTGACGGGCAATCCCAAATCCGCGCGACCACCGGTGACTGATCTGCCTGGCCGGCCGGGGAGGAACTGTGTGGGGCGATGAGCAGAGTGCCTAAGAAGCGGTTGGCAGACCATGAAGTCAACTTGTCATTCTGGGCCGAGCGAAGGATCTGCTGTTTTTGTTCTGAGACGCGGGTACGGAACGCAGATTCTTCGTCCCGCCGCGGCGGGCTCCTCAGAATGACATCCATCCCGACTTTTCTATCACCCTGTTAGGCGCTTTACCGATAGTCTTGCGGTATTTCCTCTGCGATTGAGCCCCTCGGCGGGACAACGTGGATGGTCGGGCACCAGTCGCCGCAAGAACCCGTGATCTATCACATGTCCGCCAGGGCAGAGGCCAGCCTTGCCCCTGCATGCAGAAGCGATACGATCCACGGTTGTCTATCAGATTACTTGTTGACCGACAACAGAACGATCTTCACGATATCCAGAAGACGCTCGCACGAGAATGGCTTCTTCACGAACAGGTCGCATCCGGATTTGAAACTGCGGCCCTGGTCGTCGCGCGCATCTTTCCCGGTGAGGAATACGATCGGGATACTGGCAGTGATGACATCTTTCTTGAGTACGTTGCAGACATCATACCCATCCATCACCGGCAGCATGATATCCAGCAGAATCAGGTCGGGCTTGAACTCTTTCGCGCGCTGAATTCCACCATGCGATGAATTCTCGACTGCAACCTCGTAACCGGCCGTCGTCAGAAACGCATCGACGATCTCCGTGATTTCCGGCTCATCGTCGATGACCAGGATCTTGGCGCTCTCGTTATACATACGCGATCTGGCCATGCCTTCTCCCCCCTACACTATAGTGTCGGATGTGGGCGGGCAAACTTGATGGGAGTGATTCTCCCGCCCAAGGGCGGCGTAACGGGTTGAACCACAATTCATTAAGTGCGCAACAACCTGCCCTCGGGCGGACAAGGGGCTCTGAGCCTCTTGCGATTCCCGAGAACGGGTGGCCGGACCATCGTCTGCGACCATTCCCTATGCTATGTGATCATGATCCCTGACGTATCAGGGATCGATGACCGACAACGCTCACAATCCAGCTTCATCCGATAGCCGCGTCAACCTAATGGGTATGACGCCGATGCAGATTG
>JAGVEK010000473.1 GCA_020058315.1 Candidatus Zixiibacteriota bacterium | reverse complement strand
GGACGGGGCGGCGGCTCGTGCCTGCTCTGATTCAATTGAACCGTCGAGTATCTTGTGGAATTCCTTGAGCAACTGCGAGGCGTCAACCCCTGCCAGTTCCAGAATCTCGCCACCGACAAGGTATCTATTCGGATTGTCCAGCAGGGCCATGAGGAGCGTCCCCGAACGCAGGAGAGGTTCCCCCAGGTTGACGGAGCCGATCAGCCACGCCTCCTCCATCCACTTGGGAAGCAAGGGGGAGAAAACGGGCTTGCCCGTATTGCCCGATTTGAACCCTTCGACATTGTGCTGAAGAGCCCCCGTCACACGTGAAGGCTCGATCTCGAAGTGGCGCAATATCGTCTGCAAGTCCGAATTCGGGTGGTCCATCAACTTGAGCATCAGGTGGTCGACCGTGATCTCATAGTGAGAGCGCCCGACGCATAGCCCAGCCGCGTTCTCAAGAGCAGTGCGGCTGAAATTGTTGAGTTTACGTACTAGTGCAATTGGTTCCAACTTCGCCATCTATCATCCCTTCCTTCAGTAGTTCTTGGTCCCAGAACTCAGCACATGCGGATCTCTGTCGAAACTCTATGCAAAGACAACAGACACATCAGTCGAGGGTAAAGAGAAAAGTCCGGTCGTCCACCCCAGGTGCGAGTCGGACGATAAAGCAACGCCCAGTTTGGGAGTCATGTCACCACGCAAGATTACTTCCACGTCGAAATCCAGCCAATCAGGGCACGCCAGCCGGGCGAGGCTTCTCAGCGCCACCATTTTGTCCTTCCCCGGCAGGAATTCCCGGTACGTGTCGAAGTCAACCGGACCAATGACCACCCGGAATTTCCCCATCCGGTCCGACGTCCGCTCACCAATAGTGGCGTCATCACCCAGGCGGCAGGAACGGCGTCCCAGCAGGCATTGCAGGCTGCCCGGGAGGTAGAACCAGCGCCGGACGCACTGCAGAACGCGCAGCGGAATACCATCTAAGTATGTTCTCAGGATCGAAGCCACAGCCACAGCGGAGCGCGGTTTTTGGCAGAACAGCCCCGCAAAACGCAGTAATCGGGCGGGAGGAAACCCTGCATCGGCCGGGGCAATCTCCGCCCCCAGACCCATCAAGGCGAACAGCCGCCAGGAGAATTCGTCAGAGCCCTTCGGCTCAAACATCAGGTGGCCTCTGTACTTCAAGAGACCACGAGTCAAAAGCGACAAGAGCCGGTGATTGAAGATGTCCAGAAACGCCCGGATTGGATCATCCTCATCGGCACGGTGGAGAATCTGCTCCGCGTAGAAACCCGGCAATGGGGAATGCGCGCCGTAGATCCCCAAGAACGCAACCGCCATCCGAAACGGCGGGAGGCGATCTTTGAACTGCTCGACTGATTCAATATCGCCCGGAGGAAACGCCAGAGAGATGCTGGGGTGGAGGCGCACCGCCTCTTTGCCGGGAGGGCCCTGATAGCCAACGGCAACGGTCTCCTTCGAGGAACGCTGCAATAGCCACATCGCCTGCACAAATGAAAAATGGCAGGCCCGCTTCTCGATCCAATCTCCTACAGTAGCGTATGCTGGCCCAACATCGGTGGCCATTCGTAGACCCCGCCCTGCTGTGTTCCTTTGACACGCAGCCTTGTAAAAGCGTTCACTGTGACGTAGAGATTCAAGAATTGGTTCAAAACAGAGGCGAAAAGATACATCTCGCCCTCGCCGGCGAAATGATCCTCATGCAACTCCAGGGAAACCGCGACTCCGCGATATGTGGACCCGTGGCGGAGAAGTTCATCCGGACTGGCACTCACCGCGGTAATACCTGCCAGACGCAATTCATTGGCGCGGGCGGCCTGACGGTCGACCAGCGCATGGAAGTTGTACAGTCCGAGTATCCCTCTCAGAGACTCAAGATTGGTCAGGGACAGATAATTCAGTGACTGATGGGAAATCAGCCTCCATAACAGCCGGCCCTCGAGCGGCGGCGAAACAGACGGGGTCACCCTGGAGATGTTCTCAAAGATGGCAAATGACGGTGACTGCGAGGTCGCCACACTGATATCACCCGGCCTCAATTTCTCAGCAAGATTCCGGTTGCTGCAAGTGAGGTCGGCTGCGACCGTTTCGGTGGAAGGCATGATTCCGGAATCGTCCACCGTCACGAATGACAGGTATGTCTCGGTACCATGTCCGACGGTCGCCGGACGCAGGCGAAGCTGGTAATACTCCCGTTTCGCACTGCCCGGCTGGGCCGTGTGCTGGTAGGAGAAGAAGGGGAGGTATTCATGCTCGCGCACAGTGCCCCTGGTCCATCCCAGAACGCGATCGACCGAAAAGACTTCGAAGTGCTCTGGATCGGGGCCGTCCGCGCGCAGACGATACTCCGTCTTCTCGAAATCCACGCGGATCGGTGTTGAACGTACAGACTGCAAATTCACGACCGGTGTGCAGCCAATCCGCACGACGCCGGGAGCGATTCGCAAACTATCCGGAGGTCGTTGATCGAACTCGATGATGATTTCAAAACGCCCGGCCACGTCCATGCGTGCCAGAGGCGACAAGTCCTTGATATCGACGAAAAGGAACTTCTCAGGAAGCGAGAAGTACTCCTGGAGAAGGCGGTATCCGGGGAACGCATCCGGGGGATAGGGCAAGAGAGCGTCGCAGTCAGCAAACCCCGCCGGAGATAGCACCTCGTGATCGACACGAACCTCGCGCCCGCCCGCACGGAATGTGATCGCGCGTGTATGGCGGCAAAGCCAGAGATACAGGCCAAAGGCAATTGCGGCCTCGCCGTGCAAGTAGAGCCGCAACGCCCCCAGATTCAGCTTGGAAAGGTTCGCCTTCTCGGAAACCCCGAGTCCCAATGTCAGGGTCGCGGGCTTGGAGAGGGGTACGTCCAGAGTCGTGGTCTCAATGCTGAATGGATAAAGGAGAACGTCTGAAGTCGTCCGGAATCGGCAGCGAGTCCCGTCGACTGGCACTGAGTCGAGTTCGGTGCCGCGAGGGATGCTTTGAACATCCTGCAACGTCGCCGCCGGCCGGAACTGAACCACCGACATCGCCGGGAGCGGCCTCAAGTAATGAGGCCACAACAGGCCGACGAACGCATGGGTTAGTTCAGGGAGTTCGCTGTCGAGCCGCTGCCGAATGCGGCCAGACAGAAACGCGAATCCTTCGAGGAGTCGCTCGACGTCCGGATCGGTACCGGTCTCCGCCAGCATATGACCGATCTGGGGATACGCATGCGCAAATTCCTGCCCCAATTGACGCAGGTAGGTCAGTTCATCCTGGTAGTATTTGTTGAACATTCAGACTCATGACCCGGCCGGTCATTCCACGACCTCGATACCGGCCACAGAACCCACGTTGGTCGTAAACGACACAGGCAGTTCCTTGTCGTCCGTAACAAGTCGGGCCGTGATCTCAAAACGGATATTGAGAGGATCATCCTCATCGGGCACCCAGGTCGCTCTGACGTTCTTCAGCCGGGGCTCGTATTTTTCGATCGAAGTCTGGATGGCCTGGCGCATCGGCTCTTTTGATTCGGGAAAACTAAACATGAACTCGTTCAAGTCGGGGATACCATAATCAGGCTGGGCCGGGGCATGACCGTGGCGGCTGTTGAGCATGTTCCGCAAATGGCCCAAGACGGACCGGCGAAGCCGCGCGACGTCGAGCTTCGTGACGTGTCCTCCGCGCAGATCGGGCTCTGCCATCCGCTCGAATAGAGTCCTATCGCTGATCAAGACAGTCCCTTCGCCCTGCTTCATCCGAGGATCGGCCGCTGATCCCTCTCGGACGCGCCCACGCAATGCTGTCTGACGGTTTCGTATGGCAACGAAACCGCCAGCAGCGTGATGGGCAATTGATTCTGCGCACTACGTCCGGCGGACGCGCCAGTCATCTTCCGCCGCGATACCGTCGGGCTCCCAGGTCCACATGATCTTGCGATATGTGAACGACACATCTTCCATGTGTCCATAGCTGGCAAACTGCGGATCAAGGCAGTTCGGAGTGTTCGGGTTCACCCCAACGACAATGGCATCTTCCAGCTGGATCGTGAAGTAGTGTTCCTCTGCCCCGGCTGGATCGATTCGGTACCATTTCAGGGTGACGTTCTTCATCCGCTCGCCTTCGCACAGCGCCTTGTACATCTTTGGCGACGCCTTGTCATAGAACTTGGTGACCTTCAGCGGATTATGCACCCGCAGCCCGGTTGGCTGACCGCTTTGCGGATCACGCGGGATGAGGATTTCGTGATAAAATGCCTCGCACAGAATCGTCCCTTCCCGGCCGGTCTGATCGCAGGACCCTTCAATGGCGCCCTGGTTGACGCCCTCCAGCGTCATGTAGAATGGCATTGGCATGGCTTCTTCCTCCTGTGTATGTGTGCACTACGCTTCCGGTCAGCAGCCACAAGAGTGCGGTGGCGCTGTTCCCGGATTTCTCACGTCAATTGAGTCATCGCACGCGCTTCCGGCGTCGGGCCGTTACATCGGCCGTACCTGCCACTGGTCCATCTCGACCACACTGTCCGGCACCCACTCCCATTCGATCTCCGCATAGTTGAAGGCCACTTCCTCCATATGTGTGAGACTCTCGTATTCGGGAAGAAGGCAATTCTGGACATAGGGATGAATCGCCTCGACGAATGCAGCCCGCAGGGTGATCATGTAGTAGAGTTCTTCCACGCCCGTTGGATCACTCCGGAAGAAACGGAATTTCAACTCCTTCAGCAGTTGCCCGGTGCAGCACGCCCTGTGAAGTCCGGGCGAGGATTTGTCGAACGTTTTCGTGATCCGGAATGAGCCGTGCTTGCGCAGCCCCGCTGGGCGGCCCGACTGAGGGTCGAACGGAATCACGATCTGATGGTCCAGCGCCTCGCAGAGGATCCACCCCTCGCGGCCCATCTGCTCGCACGAGCCGGGATACTCTGGACACTCAAGAAAGAACGGCATCGCCATGGCTTGGTATTCCCTTTGCGAGCACTCGGCCTGCCGGCAATTGACATCTCACAACCGCCCGCGCCATCCTGGCGCGGGCGGTGCGGCAAAGCGCATTACTGAATCACTTCTTGTCCAACTTCCCAACCAGCGAGAGCGTGAAGAACGCGCCCATGTACTTGAAGTGGGGACGGACCTTCATGTCGACCTTGTACCAACCGGGCTCCCCTTCCACGTCCTCAACCGTTATCTGCGCCTTGCGCAGAGGGCGTTTGCTGCGAACACCGGGTTGCGGGTTGTCCATATCGGCTACATACTGGCGGATCCAGTTGTTCAACTCACGCTCCAGATCCGACCGCTCCTTCCAACTGCCGATGTTCTCACGCTGAAGAACCTTAATGTAATGGGCGAGGCGGGCGACGACAAACATATACGGGAGCTGCGTGCTCAGCTTGTAGTTCGTCTCCGCCTCCTTGCCCTCAGCGCTCTGCCCAAAGTACTTGGGTTTCTGGCACGAATTGGCCGAGAAGAAGCAAGCGTTGTCTGAATCCTTGCGCATGGTGAGGCCGATGAATCCCTCCTCGGCCAGTTCGAACTCACGGCGTTCGGTGATCAGGACTTCCGTCGGGATCTTCGCCTGTACCTCGCCCATCGCTTCGAACGTGTGGATCGGCAGGTTCTCGACCGCGCCGCCACCCTTCGGACCGATGATATTGGCGCACCACCGGTACTTGGCGAAGCTGTCGGTGAGCCGCGTCGCGAACGTGAAGGCGGTATTTCCCCACAGGTACTTCTCGTGGTTGTCGGAAACCGTCTCATTGTAGTCAAATGTCTTGACCGGGTTGTCGGCCTTGCTGTAGGGCAGACGCAAGAGGAATCGCGGCATGGTCAATCCGACCATGCGGGCGTCCTCCGATTCACGGAAGGCGCGCCACTTCGTGTGCCGTGGGCCCTCCATGATGGCTTTCAGATCTTTGAGATTGGGGAACTTTAGCCAGCTCTCCTCGCCGAAAAACTGCGGACCTGCGGCTGCGAGAAACGGCGCGTGGGCCATCGCGCTGACCGAGGCGCAATACTGCAAGAGGGAAATGTCCTGCGACCCGGGGCCGAAATCGTAGTTGGCGACCATCCCCCCCACGGGCGATCCGCCAAACTGGCCGTACTCACGAGAGTATATCAGTTTGTACAATCCCGATTTGGTGACTTCCGGCGAATCCTGAAAATCGTTGAGCAGGTCGTCCTTCGAGACATTCAAGAGCTCCAGCTTGATATTCTCACGGAAATCGGTCCGATCGACGAACAATTTCAGCCCGCGCCACGCCGACTCGAGCTTCTGGAATTCCTGGTTGTGTAAAACCTCGTCGAGTTGCTTGCTCATCTTCTGGTCGAGTTCCGAGATCATCTCATCGACCAGTTTCTGCTGGACACGCTCACCCTTCTTGTCCGGCGTCGACAGAAGCGCGATCAATTCGCGCATGCCGTCGCGGGCAATGGAGAATCCCTCATCCGAGGGCTTCAGTTTCGTCTCGAGCAGGATCTCCTCAAGCAGGGAGCCGCCGGACTCGGCGGCCGCGCCGGCCTGTTTTTGTTCTTGTGCATCCGCCATAGCGTTTTCTCCTCTTCACTCAGTGGTGATACCGTCAGGCCGACGGCTCATTGCCGATTCCCAGTTCCTTCAGGAGTTTCTCGCGGGCCGCATCATTCGACATGATCTCGGTGATTTTCTTGCGAAATCCCGGGACGTTTCCCAGCGGCCCCTTGAGCGCCGTCAGTGCCGTGCGCAGTGCCAGCAGCTTGCTGAGTTCCGGTACCTGCCGGACCACAGCCTCGGGAGCGAAGTCGTTGATGTGCTCGAAGCGCAGCTTCACCGGCATCTGCGCGCCCTCTTCCTCGCTGAGAGCGTTTTTCACGTTCATCTCCGCGGACAACTTCAATCCTTTCATGACTTCATTGAAGTTGTCTTTGTCGATATTGATCGGCTTGCGCTCCTCCAGCGGCGTCTCGTCCGCCCGCTGCGTGAAATCGCCGAGCACGACCATCTTCAGTGGAAGTTCCACTTCCGCGTCCACCCCGGTCGAGGGCTGGTAAACAATGTTGACCCGCTCGCGTGGAGCTACAGATCCTTCTTGCGCCATAAGCCTTCACCTCATCTGAAAAGTTTACACTCCAAAAAGATAATGATTTTCATTTCGGTATGCCACTGTTTCGTTCCCCTTTCTTACTTTCCGTCCAAAGCCAATGCCGCCGCCGCATTCAGCCTGCATAGACGCTCATGCGTCTGAACGGCCTTTAGCGCCAGATCCGGCGTCGCCCGGCGGGGGTCTTTGAGTAAGACCCGGCGCGCCGACAAGAGTGCCATATAGACCTGCAAACAAAGATCGGGCTCCCAGCCATCCAACCCATGCTGTTCGATCTCGGACTCCAGCACCTCCAGATGGGCAATGGCCACACCCGCCCTCCCCGCATCCAGACACAAACGCGCCATCTCCAGACGCCAGAGAAAGTGCGCCCGTTTTTCCCCGGCCGAGGACATCCCATCCTGAAACAGCTTGAGTGCCGCCGCCAGCTTCCCGCCCGCTACGAGCCGGCGGGCATCCTCAGCCGCCTCGGCCAGTCCGGTGGGGATATTGTCGCCAGTTCCTCTGGTCAAGCCGGCGTCGTTCCCGCCACCGGAATAACGTTTCAGTTCGTTACTCATCCAGACCTTCGTCTCGTTCGACGCGAAAGGAATTGTCCCGCCGGCGAACTTGAGGTCGGAGAGGTTCGGGAGGCGGCCGACGAAACTGGCCAGTTCAGTCATCACCGCATCGGCGGCAGCGGCGTGAGTCGCCCCCAACGCCGTCAGCCCCTGAGCCGCGAATCGCTGCAAATCCAGCCACAGAGCAAAGGACGGAAATGCGTTCTCGGTGGCCTGGATCAGATTGACCCAATCAACCTTCTGCTGCAGTTCGGTCAGACGGTTAATCTGATCTTGAGGCGGCGGAGGGATCTGAGTCAGCCCGTTGGTGTTCGGAGGCACATCCTTCACGGGATCCCAGGTGATCGAGCGAATCAGACGGTAAGGAACCGGATCCTTGGAATCGAGTTTTCGCCAGTAATCGCAGACCGGTTTGGCAGACGCTTGGATTTTCTTCAGGGCCTTTTTCGCGTCCTCCGGAGAGCTAAGCTCATCAATTTCTCCCGACGCGATCTTGGCCGCCTGGGCCTTCTTGGCGGCATCCGCCGCTTCGGCAGCCTTCGCCGCTGCCGCCAGGTCGCCGATATGCTTATCGATACTGCGCTGAAGATCGCCAAATCCCGGAGCATCCTGCCCCAGCTTTTCGGTTAGCTTGGCTGACAGATCCTTGATGCAGTGGGCGCAGGTGTCGAGGGCCTCCTTGTCATCGCGCTTGGGTTTGAGATCCGCGGCGGGCTTACCGCACCGTTCGGCGAGCCAGGTGATGGTCTCGATTCGGCCACGTTTGCGCCGGACTGGCGGTTCCATCTTGTCCCAGAAGTTCGCGACCAGATCACGGCAGATGGTCAGACCGCAGGCCAGCCCGGGATAATCATTCTCCTCGAAGAGTGCCAGGGTAAGATACGCGGCCACCACCAGGTGCTTGGATCGGCTGCCCAGAATGTCCGAGCCGCTGTCGATGATCATGCGCCAGTTGACCGGGT